>CAYXLQ010000020.1:0-15292 GCA_964465775.1 uncultured Clostridiaceae bacterium | reverse complement strand
GAAAACTAAGTATGGTAAAATGAAAAACATGTTGCGGTTTTACATAATAAATGATATAATGTTTGTGTAAAAAATATGTATATCCTTTTTACGCATAATATAAATAGCTAGAAACAAAATAATTTTTAAGGAGCAGATACAGTATGAAAAAATCTAATGAAACTAAGAAAGATAAAGTAAAGGCACATTTTTCTGAACTTGACTGGATTCCTGGAGAAGGAGCTCGTATTGTTCAAGGTGTTAAAGGCAATAGACGGCCTAAAAGAGCGTACGCAGGAGGCAATGGCTCGTTTGTAGTTGGTGGAGAGCCAGCAAAACTTATACTTACACTTAAGACAGAAGAAGGAAAGTATATATCTAAAAATATTTACTACGATGTCAAAGAGCTCACTGATGACAGAATAACTAAAAAGTTCAGAGAAAACCTTGAAGAAGCTTTAAAAGAAGTTGAGTATGAAATAACAAAGGACGGGATAACTAATCTTGGTGATGTTTTATATGATTGTCTGATGTAAAAACTGGAATCAATGTGAAATGTTGGGGGTGTGAGTAATGAAAATTACTTACACCTCACTTTTTTAAAGACATTTTTAATTATGAATTACCAATATATCTAAAATAGTACTAATCAAATTCTTTTTAAACAGGATAACGCGAGCTGAAGATATGTATTTCTTTTATGGAGAATATATTTGCTATGTTTGAAATGTATTCTCGTATTCTTATCAAGTTTTTTTGTACTTGCTATCTAACCTTATCTAATCCCCTCTTGTAAAGCAAATATTCTAGTAATATTATGTTAGGGTATTAATGATTTAATTGCAATTTTTTATGTAAAAAAGAATGTTGAGATGAGAATTTTATTTCTCACCCCAACATTTATTATACAGTATTAATAATATACTGACTCTAACATTATTTATTCGATTATAATTTTTAAGAATACCTTTTTTCCTTTTCTTAATACTATATAACCTTTTTCAAAATCAGATGTGTGTATAATTGCTTTTTCATCAATGATTTTTGCAGCATCAATTGAAATTCCTCCTTGTGATACTAAGATTCTAGCTTGGCCTTTAGAAGGAGCAACGTTGATAGCAGTTAGAATATTTAAAACTGATATTTGATCATTTACAAGTAATTCTTTTGATAGAGTTACTATTGGCATATCTTCATTGTTAGATTTTTTTTCAAACAAATCCTCAGAAGTTTTTTTTGCCTTTATAGCTTCTTCTTCTCCGTGTATTAGTTTCGTAATTTCATAAGCTGCAATTTTTTTAGCTTCATTTGTTTTTTCATCTTTTAAACTAGATAACCTATTTACTTCATCCATTTCTAAATGAGTCAACATTCTTAAAACACTATTAACTTCAGAATCTCCAATATTTCTCCAATATTGATAAAACTCATATGGAGAAGTTTTTTTAGGATCAAGCCATAAAGCACCTTTTTCTGTTTTACCCATTTTAACTCCATTTGAAGTAAGTAATAATGGACATGTTAAACAAAAACTTCCACTTTTATGGAGTTTACGAATCAGATCTACTCCAGCTAGCATATTTGACCACTGATCATCTCCTCCTATCTGTAATTTGCAATTATAGTTTTCAAATAAGTGAAGGAAATCATAGCTTTGCATAAGCATATAATTCATTTCAAAGAAGGTAAGACCACCTTTTTCCATACGCATTTTAAAACAGTCAGCATCAAGCATTCTATTAACATTAAAATGTATACCGTAATTACGAATAAAATCCATATAATTAAGGTCTAAAATCCAATCAGCATTATTTACTATTACAGCACCATTATCTCCTTCAAAAGAAACAAAACGGCTTACTTGTTCTTTGATATTTTTAACATTATTTTCAATATCTTCTAATGAAAGCATTTTACGCATATCTGTCTTGTTTGAAGGGTCACCAATCATAGCAGTTCCCCCACCCATAAGAATAATGGGTTTATGGCCATGCTTTTGGAAATATGACATAAGCATAAGTGGTATAAAGTGTCCTATATGTATACTATCTGCTGTAGGATCAATACCTAAATATACTGAAATCTTCTCGTTTTTAACTAATTCTTTAAATTCATCTTCGAAAGGGAGTTGTTTGATTAAATCTCTAGATTTTAACTCCTCGTATACTGTATTCATTTTTTTCACTTCCTTTATCAATTTTTTCAATGTTATTATAAAGTATAGCACATTTATAAATAAAATAAAAGTAACATTTAAAGGATGTGATTAAAAAGAAGAAAATAATAGCAATGAGATTGCAAATGATTATGAAAAATGGTACGATATCATTAGATAAAAGTAGGGGGGAAAACATGGCAAAAATATTAAGGCCTACATATATATATGAGAGTGTTGATAAAATACCTTTTGAGATTTTAGAAAAGAATAAAATTAAAGGTTTAATTTTCGATTTAGACAATACTCTTACTGATTATAAGGGGATTATTAGTAAAGAAAAAGCTGATTGGATAAGGGAAGCAAAAGCCAGGAATATACGCATGTGTATTTTAAGTAATAGTCATAGGCAAAAAAAAATACGTGGGTTTATGAAAGAGTTAGATATAAATGGACTTAATTTCGCAATGAAACCTTTACAAAGAGGGTATGGTTTTGCGCTAGACTTATTAGATTTGCCAAAAGATCAAGTTTGTATGATTGGTGATCAGGTTTTTACAGATATATGGGGTGCGAATATATTTGGAATAATTTCAATATTAGTTAGACCTTTTGATAAAAATGAAGAGTTTTGGGTGAAAATTAAAAGACCTATTGAAAACATAATACTAAAGGATCATAAACAATATAAGGCAGATATTAAAATGAAAAAGGGGAAGAAATAATATATGGAATATATAGCATATATAATAACTGCAGTTCTAGCAATTATTTTAGGCCAAGCTACAAAACATTTGTGTAGAAAAATGCCGCCTTGGGTATCGGAGGAAATATCATTCAAAGAATATATGGAATCACTTAAAACGGATTTTAAACTTGATATAAAATATACAATAATATATTTAATCCTTTTCTATGGTTTGAATTTTGTTCTTGGAGTAGGTTATCAAAGTTATCTTTACATGATTTGTATATTCAGCCTAGCAATAGTATTTTCAATTGATTATAGATTTACCTTAATACCTGATGAATGTCATATAATTATAGCAGTTATAGGAGCAGTCAATCTGTTATTTAACTTGTCAAATTGGAATTCTTATCTTCTTGGAGCTATAATTGGTGGAGGTTCCTTTTATGTTTTAGGATTGTTGGCGCTTTTAATATATAAAAAAGAGGGAATGGGTTTTGGTGATGTAAAACTAATGGCATCATTAGGTTTTTTATTTGGGCTAAAAACAATATTAGTAATAACTATACTATCTTTTGCTATTGCAGCAGTAATTAGTATAATTCTTATAGCTTTAAAGAAAAAGACAGTTGATAGTTATATTCCATTTGGACCGTTTATAGTAATAGCAGTTGTTCTTATAATGTTTTTCGGGGAACAAGTATTTATATCAATGTATTACAATTTTTGTATGTGGCTCGGAACTGGAATAACAGATATTATATTTAAACTAACAAATAATTAACAAATAATAGGGGGTGAACTTATGGTAGTATTAATATTTCCAATAGTTACAATGTTCATAATAATTTCAATAGTTAGAATTTTAAAAAGCTTCTCACAAGGTCAAATAAATTATATAAATGCTTTACAAAAATTAAAAAGTGATAGAATAATAAATGATAGGGAATATAACGCTTTAGTAGGTGCCTACAATGACATGAATGCGAGGGAATTTGTAATTAATAAATATGAAGAAATGACAGGTAGAAAAATAGACTTTTCAACATCTATAAAGAGTAGCAATAGAGGAGAAGATATAATTAATTATGAATATAATCCTGTTGCAGAAAATTGTGAGATTGATAGATTTGTTGAAATGAATAATTTAAATCCTATAAAGGAAAAGGGACAAAAAGGAAAAAATACTAATGGTGAAGATTGGATTAGTAAGTACTGATTAAGAATTTTATGTAAGTAGAAGAAAAGCCTCAGAAAAAAATGTTAGAATGTCCAAAAACTAAGAATACATATAAAAACCTGGATGTAATGGAATAAAATTCAAATGATAGATTTAATATTAATAATAAATAGAATATTTACATTTTCTGGTTGACTTCTTTTAAAAATAAAAGTATAATTGTTATAAGGTAATAATTATGGAGGTTAAAATGTTAAAAAGAGGAGAATTGTACTCGTTAAAGGATGTTGTTCAAAAAAAATTCCTAGAATATGGGGATAAGGTAGCATATCTTGAAAAAAACAAAAAAAACAAAAAGTTTGAAGAAATATCTTTTAATAAACTAAGGAAAGATGTTAAATCACTTGCTACTGTTCTTGCTAAAAAATATAATTTAGAAGATGAAAGAATAGCAGTAATTGGGAAAAATAGTTATAAGTGGTATATGTCGTATTTAGCTGTTTTAACAGGAGTTGGAATTATAGTACCTCTTGATAAAGAGCTGCCTCAAAATGAAATAGAAAATTTATTAAAAAGGTCAAAAGCTAAATGTATTATATATTCAGATGAAAAAAAAGAAGTTATAAATAGTATTAAATATAATTTAAGCGATGAGATTATATATATAAATATGAACCAAGAAAAATCAGATGATAATAGTTTGTCATTAAATGAACTTGTGCTAGAAGGGAACAAACTTTTAAATGATGGAGACAAATGGTATGATAATAAAGAAATAGACCCTGATAGTTTTAAAGTGTTAATGTTTACATCTGGTACTACTTCAAGTTCAAAAGGAGTAATGTTATCACATAATAATATAATTTCAAATCTTGATGGAGCAACGGATATTTTAAGAGTAGGAATAGAAGATAGATTTTTCTCTGTTCTTCCAATGCATCATATATATGAATCAATAGTTACAGGAATGTATGCTCTTGCTAATGGATCATCGGTAGTAATATGTGAAGGCTTAAAATACATAAGTAAAGATATTAAGGATTCTAAACCAACAGTACTTGTTTGTGTTCCGTTACTAGTAGAACATGTTTGCAAGAAGATAAATAAAACACTTGAAGAAACAAAAAAAGAAAAACTAGTTGGAACACTAGTTAAAATAACAAATAAGTTAGGAAAGTTGGGAGCTAAATTAAAAAGAAAAGTCTTTGCGAAAATTCATGAATCCTTAGGAGGAAACTTAAAATATATATTAGTAGCTGCAGCTCCGATTGAAAAAACTATAATTGAACAAATAGAAGGATATGGATATACTGTTTTACAAGGATATGGTTTAACAGAAACTGCACCTTTAGTATCAGCAACAAGAGAAGAAACAAGAAAAGCTGGTACTGTTGGGCAAGCAGCGAACTGTGAAATTAAAATTAACACAAAAGAAGGCACAAAAGAGGGCGAAATACTTGTAAGAGGTGCAAACGTTATGCTCGGATATTATGAAGATGAAGAAGCAACTAAAGAAGTAATTAAAGATGGTTGGTTTTATACAGGAGATGTAGGTTTCTTTGACGATGAAGGACATTTACATATTACTGGAAGATCTAAAAATGTTATAGTGACTAATAATGGAAAGAATATTTATCCTGAAGAGATAGAATTTGAAATAAATAAACTCAAATTAGTAAAAGAGTCTATGGTTTATGGGGAAGGCTCTGGATCAGATATGTCAGTTTCAGCAATAGTAACATTAAATGAAGAAGAGATCCAGGAATTTTATAATAATGAAAAACCAGACTATTCTACAATAAAAGAGAAGATATGGGAAGGCATAAAATCAATAAATGATAAAATGGTCTCATATAAAGCTGTGAAAAACTTGAAAATAAAATTAAAGGATTTTGAGAAGACTACAACACTAAAAATAAAGAGATTCTTAGAATCTAATAAAGAAGAATAAATATATAAATAAAACAGAGCAATAGCTCTGTTTTATATTTATCCTTGAATACTTTGTTTTACTTGTTCTATATCTGCTTGCCCAGCAGGTGCTGCAGGAACATAGTATTGTTTTTGCTTAGCATATTCATAAACATCCCACTGTACCGCTTCGAAAATATCCCTATAGTTTTGACATGTTTCACGAAACATTTTATCATTTGCTTGTTCAATTGAATAATTTAATTTATTTAATATCGAATTTACACTTGCGAGTGTATCTGATACGGCTGTTTTTTCATCCATTTTTATACCTCCTATAATATATTTGTTAGCTCTTGTTTCAGAGCATCTGATTGTGTACATATTCTGTCATATAATTCTGTAAGATTTTCATCACTAGTTAGTGTTTTGTAGTAAGTGATTTTACTACATGCCCCAGTTAAACCAGAAACAACGTGTCTTATGTTTTGAATTTCAATTTGATTTAATGAATCCATAATAACCCTCCTTATATATTTATCACATAATTATTATGTCCGGTATTGATTAAAGATATTCAAAAATAGATAAACAAAATAATACATTATTTCATATGAGGTTTTGAAAATAATGCTGCAAAGTATCCGAAGAATATCGCAGCTGATACGCCAGCTGCTGTTGCAACAATGCCACCTGTGAATATTCCTAAAAAGCCATGCTTGTCTACTTCGGACATAACTCCTTTAGCTAAAGCATATCCGAATCCTGAAATGGGAACAGAAGCTCCAGCTTTACCGGAAGTCTATAATATGTTGGTAAATGCCAAGACTTGTTAAGATAGCGCCAGTAACTACAAATACAACCAATATTCTAGCAGGAGTAAGTTTGGTTTTGTCAATTAATATTTGTCCTAATAGACAAATCAAACCACCTGTAAAGAAAACTCTTAAATAAATCATTAAAATATCCATATTCTATACCTCGTTTTCTATTGCAACGGCATGTGCTATCGAAGGTATTGATTCACCTTGACCAAGGGAAACGGGGCTCATTAAAGCTCCAGTTGCAACTAATAAAACATTTTTGATTTTTTTTGATTTTAGTAAATCATATATATATCCCGAAAAAACAGTAGCACAACAAGCACACCCACTACCTCCAGAATGCATATCTTGAGATTCGAGATCGTAGATTAACATGCCACAATCATTATGGTTTACAGAGATGTTTATTCCTTTTGCTTGCAATAGTTCTACTAATATTTCAGAACCCATTTTTCCAAGATCTCCTGTAACAATTAAATCATAATAATCTGGTTTTCTTTTAGTATCTTCTAAATGGGTTAGTATTGTATCAAAAGCAGCAGGTGCCATTGCGGCCCCCATATTAGCAACATCTTTTATACCCATGTCTACTATTTTACCAACTGTTGCATGAGTTACAACAGGACTTTTATATCTGTCGTTATTATGGGTAACTAAAGCAGCACCAGCACCTGTCACTGTCCACTGTTGGGTGGGAGTCCTTTGTGTACCTTGTTGCAGGGGTAATCTAAACTGTCTTTCAGATGAACCAAAATGAGATGAGGCAGTAGCAATGCATCGCTTATAATAGCCTGCATTTACAAAAGATGAAGATAATATTAAAGCTTCAACAAATGTTGAACACGCACCATATAAACCAAATAACGGTATGTTGGAATCTCTCATGGCATATCCAGTAGCAATGCATTGATTTAATAAATCTCCTGCAAAAATGCAATCCACCATGTATTTATCAAGAGGTGCTTTTGTAAGCAGTGCATCAATGGCAGATTGTGTAAATTTACTCTCTGCTTTTTCAAAGGAATCCTCTCCAAATAACTCATCTTCTATTTTATGGTCGAAAAATATGCTAAGAGGACCTTCGGATTCTTTTGGCCCTACAATAGAAGCAGTATTAAGTATTTTAGGTTTTTTTTCAAAAACTAATGTTTGTTCTCCTATTTTCATTTACTATTTCCTCCTTAAAACAATTTTATTAACCAGTATATAAATCCTATAATCATTGAAGAACATATACCATAAACAACTACGGGTCCAGCCACTTTAAACATGTTAGCTCCAATACCCATTACTACACCCTCTGTTTTATGTTCTATAGCGCTAGAAACAATAGAATTTGAAAAACCAGTAATAGGAATTATAGAACCAGCTCCTGCTTTATCGCCAATTTTACAATAAATTCTTAATGCTGTAAGTAAAGCACCAATAAAGATAAGCGAAATAGTTGTATATGTAGAAGCGTTTTTAAAAGAAAAACCACACTTTTTTTCCAATATATCAAAAATAAATTGACCTATGCTACATATTAACCCGCCAACCAAAAATGCAACTAAGCAATGTTTAGCTAATGGACTTGTTTTTTCCTTTTCCTTAACATATTCTGAATATTCTTCTTTTGTCATATCAAGCTTTGTATAACTCATTATAATCACCAACAATATTATTTGAATAAAATTTTAAAATTATTCAAAATAACAAAAAGTTAATAAAATAGTAACAAAAAGGGAGATATTTATATATAAAAATTATAAAAACAACAACTTTTGTGGAAAGTGTTGAAAAAACGATAGAAATCTGTTAAAATGAGCGTTAGAAGTAGCAGTGGAGGTAGTAATAAATGGAGAACGAAAAGAAGTTTAATTCTGAGATGTTTGGATATGATAAAAAAGAAGTTGAAGAATATCTAAGAGAAATGAAAGCTGATCATGAGAGCTCTTTGCAAGCGGAAAAAGCGGAAATTAATAGGCTTTCAAATGAGATTACAATCATCAGAAAAAAGTTAGAACGTTATGATACTGAATATATCGGAAAACAAGAAAAAGTAGCCAACGCTTTAATAACTGCGGAAGATCAGGCAAGGAATATTCTTGAAAATGCTAGACAAGAAGCATTAAGTGAAAAACAAAGAATAGAAACTTTAATTGAAGTAGAGAAAGAAAAACTGTTAGATATAAAAAAAGAAGTTATTGATTTAAAAGAAAGAACTGTAAGAGTACTTGAGAAATATAATGAATCAATGACAGAATTATTAGATTAAATTAATAATAGTAGTTATAAATTATAGCTGTTTGTAATAAACATAGGACTAGGTGAAGTGGTTTTATGAAAATTTCAGGCGGCTTTTTTAATGTATCAAAAAATAAGATTGATGTTAAAAATATTTTTAAAATTAGCAAACACATATTTTGTGTCATGATATTATCATTTGTTATGGTATGTATAGGAAAAGCAATATTAAAAAATGAACATACAAAAAACAATTTGCTTTTAATGGGAAATAATTTAATTAGAATTCAAAGTAAAGAAAAAGAAATATTAGTTATGGCAATAAATCAGACACCCTTTGTAGTAAGCGGAACTAAAGAACAAGAAATTAAAACAGAAACAGGAACAGAAAAGGTTAAGATTAGAAAAAAAGATGAATTTGATATTTCATTAGTAGATATAGATAGCGCAGCGGTATTCGCTAAAATCGAAAAAGAAAATTATTCAAAAAATGAAACAAATACTATGCAAAAAATAAAAATATACAATGCTACTATATTGAACTACTCCAGTCAAAAGAACATTGATTTTTTGTCCTTATATAAAAAGAATATAACTCTTACTAAAAAAAGTGATCCGGTATTAATATATTCAACGCATACATCGGAGTCATATACTAATAGTAAGAATTATAAATTTGATTATACTAGTACTTATAGAACAAGAGATGCTAAATACAACATGATTTCAGTAGGGAATACATTAAATGAAAGTTTAAAAGAAAAGAACATGGAAACCATATTTGATACAACGCCACATGATTATGGAAGTTATGAAATAGCATACACTAATTCTAGGAAAACGATTAAAAATAATATAGAAACAAAGGGAAGAATAGGATTATCAATAGACGTTCATAGAGATGCTCTTGCAGATCTAACTGAGGGGCCAACAGTACAAATAAATGGCGTAAAAGTAGCAAAACTTATGTTTGTAATGGGATTAGGAACAGAAAGTTATAAAAATGAATATTGGGAAGAAAACCTTTCATTAGCTTTGCAATTACAAAAATTAGGAGAAGAGATGTATCCGGGATTGTTTAGGCCCATGATTGTAAGGAATTCAAAATATAATCAAGATATGATAAAACATTCTTTTTTAATTGAGGTTGGAACCACGGGGAATTCATTAGAAGAAGCATATTATTCTGCAAGATGTCTTGCAAATATTTTAAATAAGTTCTATAATAATTGATGAAGAGGTGAAACATATGAACGGAGTAAAATTGAATTTTGATGGAGTAATAAAAGAAATAAGGGAATATGATTACCAGGAGATAGAAAACAGAGTGTATGCAGCACACGAAAAACTTGAGCAAAAGACAGGTAAGGGAAGTGATATGCTTGGATGGATGACACTTCCAGAAAATAGAGATGAAGAAGAAATCGCAAGGATTATAGAAGCAGCTAATATTATAAGAAAAAAGGCAGATGTGTTTATAATTGTTGGTATTGGGGGTTCATATCTTGGCGCTAAAGCTATCATAGATATGTTTACTGATCCTATGCATAATATGCTAAGCCACAATAAAAGAAATGGACCAGAAATATTATATGCTGGGCATAATATAAGTCCTAGGTATATAAGAAGTTTGATAGAATACATAGAAGATAAAGACGTTGTAATTAATGTTATATCAAAGTCAGGTAAAACATTAGAACCAGCGATAGCATTTAGAATGTTAAAAATGTTTATGGAAGAAAAATATGGAGTTGGTGGAGCTGTAGAACGCATATTTGTAACTACAGATAAAGAAGAAGGTGTACTTAAGGAAATCGCTGAGAAAAATCATTATGAAACTTTTGTAGTTCCAGATGACGTTGGTGGAAGATATTCTGTACTTACTGCAGTTGGACTTCTTCCTATAGCAGTTGCAGGAATAGATATAGAAGAATTACTAGATGGAGCAATGTTTGCAAGTCATTTATATAATGAAAAGGATATTAAAAATAATGATTGCTATAGATATGCAGCAACAAGGAACATACTATATCAAAAGGGAAAGACTATAGAAATAATGTCGAGTTATGAGCCTCATTTACATTATTTCATAGAGTGGTACAAGCAATTGTTTGGTGAAAGCGAAGGCAAGGAAGGTAAGGGGATATTCCCGGCAGGAATGAATTTTACAACAGATCTTCATTCTATGGGGCAGTATATTCAACAAGGGAAAAGAAATATGTTTGAGACTATGATAAGTATAGGATTAGATAGAAGCCAGATAAAATTGCCAGAAACAATTGATAATATAGATGGATTAAATTATCTTGCAGGTAAAAGTATTGATTATATAAATAAGCAAGCATATATGGGAACATATAAAGCGCATATAGATGGAGGAGTACCTGTAATATCTCTTAACATAGGAGATTTAACACCATATAATGTGGGACAGCTTATATACTTTTTTGAAAAAGCTTGTGCAATTAGTGGATATTTACTTGGAATAAATCCATTCGATCAACCCGGTGTGGAAGCATATAAAACAAACATGATGGAATTACTAGAGAGAGGAGAATAGGTAAATAATAAAGAATGAATATAAAAGAAGTAGAAATAAATAGAGATGGACTAAAAATCATAGCAATGATAACAATGTTAATTGATCATATAGGTTATTATTTTATAGATATTATAAATACAAACATATATTATCTATGTAGGGTAATAGGCAGAATATCTATGCCTCTATTTTTGTACATGCTAGTTCAAGGTTTCTTTTATACAAAAGATTTGAAAAAATATATTCTTCGAATTTTTTCATTATCAGTAATAACTCAAATAGTAATTTATATTACTTCGTTGTTTGATGTTAGAAAGAATAACTTATCAGTTGTAACAAATTTAAACATAGTATTTTCATTTACTTTGTTATTGATTACATTTTGGTTAATTCATGAAAAACATATATTTAAAAAAATAAATGGCAATTGGAATTTGATTATAAAAATGTTATTATTAATTTTGATAATAATGATATACAGTTTTATACCTATAGATTATGGCTATAACACACTAATACTTGGACTTATATTTTATTTTATTGAAAGATTTAAAATAATTGTATATATAAACAGAAATAATAACACACTATCAATGAAAGGATTATTACTTTCATTTGTTTCAGAAAAGAACATAAAATACACCTATATATTAGCAATTATATTGTCTATGATATATATAATTACTAATAATGAAACAACGATATATTGGTATATGCTACTCTCTATTATCCCAATATATTTATATAATGGTGAAAGAGGAAAAAAAAGAAAGTGGATAAACATAATTTATTATTCGTTTTTTCCAATACATCACATGTTATTATACATTACTTCGATTATGATTTTATTGAAATAATAGGTAATACGATAACAGAGCATTAACATAAGTATTTACAAAATAAAATTACTATGATATAATAGGCAAAACATAGTAATTTTTTTGTTGTCTAAAACATAAGAATAGGGTATAAAGATCAAAGGAGGAAGAAGCATGGAGCAAGCTGTTGAAAATAACATAGTTAAAATGGGTGGTACGGTGGCATCATCACTTGAATTAAGTCATGAAATATATGGAGAAAAATTTTACAAATTTTACATAGAAATAAATAGACTTAGTGGACAAAATGATAAATTGCCAGTTATAATTTCAGAAAGGTTAATAGATGTTGAGGACTTTAAAATAGGGAAAATAATTTATATTGAAGGGCAATATAGATCGTATAATCAAATAGATGAAAACAATAAGAGTAGATTGATTTTATCGGTATTTGTTAAAGAAATTCAACAATTAGAAGTAAATGAAAGTGTTAGAACAATTAATGAGCTTACTGCAATAGGAACAGTATGTAAAACACCAATATATAGAAAAACACCACTAGGAAGAGATATTGCAGACATACTTCTAGCAGTTAATCGTTCATATAACAAATCGGATTATATTCCTTGTATAATATGGGGAAGAAATGCTAAGTATTGTGAAAATTTAGAAACAGGAACAACGGTTAAAGTAGTTGGAAGAATACAAGCAAGAAAATATGAAAAAAAATATGATGACGGAAAAATAGAAAATAGAGTAGCATATGAAGTATCAGTGTCTAAATTTGAAATGTTAAAAGAAGATAGTACTGAAGAACAAAATAAAGATATAAATTAGTTAATTAAAACAAATCAATATAATATAATATAATATTAAACAATAGGTGAGAGATCCTATTGTTTTTTTATAAGTGCAACAGATTATGTAAAATGTAATTGTGGTTTGACGTGTGGTTAGTGCAATAACAATTGACTTTTGAATATAAAATGTTATAATAATAGTATGTTTAAATATGTACTCTTAAAAAATAATTTTAAAGGAGACGAATGATATGGGAATAACAATGGACCAAGCTTTCGGAAATAACATAGTTAAAATGAGCGGTACAGTGGCATCATCACCTGAGCTAAGTCATGAAACCTATGGAGAAGAGTTCTATAAATTCTATTTGGAAACAAATAGACTCAGTGGACAAAGTGACAAATTGATGGTTATAATTTCAGAGAGGTTAATAGATGTAGGAGATTTAAAAAAAGGCAAAGCAATTTATGTTGAAGGACAATATAGGTCATATAATCAATTGGAGGAAAACAATAAAAACAGGCTTATTTTATTTGTTTTTGTAAAGGAAATCCAGCAATTAGAATTATGCGAAGCGTTTAAAGAGATAAATGAAATAACTGCAACAGGAACGATATGTAAAAAACCAACATATAGGAAAACACCACTAGGAAGGGATATTGCAGATATATCTCTTGCGATTAATCGGGCATATAATAAATCGGATTACATACCTTGCATCATATGGGGAAGAAATGCTAAATATTGCGAGAGTTTGGAAACTGGAACGGTAGTTCAAATAGTTGGAAGAATACAATCAAGAAATTATGAAAAAAAATATGATAACGGAAAAATAGAAAATAGAGTAGCATATGAAGTATCTATATCTAAACTTGATGTATTAAAAGATGATAGAAAGTAAGAACAGAACAAGAGCATTAATTAGATATTTGAAGTAAATCAATACAATGTTATAAGATAAAAACAATAGGTGAAATATCCTATTGTTTTTTTGTAAGTGTAATATATACTTGACTTGGTAATAATTAATTGTAAATATAAAATATCATAGACAATATTGTTATCATAAATTTATTTGAATATTGTGAGGGGATCAAGCAATTTATTGTTTTTATAGATAGTAAAATGGAGGTGTGGTCCGAGTAGTAAAACCATTTCGTATACCAGATTTAAGACGAGTAGGACCGATATAAGCAACGATGTCGTTAGTGGTAACATAATCACCGACAGAAAATGGATAGATACCAGACATATGTCCATATAAAGATTTATAACCATTGCTATAGGTTATTATAATATAATTCCCATATGAAGAAGAAAAACCAATATAGTTTATAACACCATTTGCTAAAGCATACACAGGAGTACCAGGAGGCTTAGGAATATCAATGCCATTATGGAAATGGTATGTACCGACTGTTCTATAACCGTAGTTAGAAGAAATATAGTAATCTAATCTAATAGGAAATGATAGAGTAGAATTCGTGTTAACATCGTTACTTGAAAAAAAGATTATTGAAAGAAAAAATGTAAAAATAGAATAAAAATATTTTTTAATCATGGGCCCCTCCAATGTAAGTATAATAATTATTACACGGTTTGTAAAGAAAAATAAGAAGCCAAATTGTTACAAAAAAATTACAATAATAGAATAAAGAGAAAAAAACTAAAAAAAGACTTGCATAATGCCTAATTTTTGCTATAATTTAGATATGAAAACATTTTTAAGGAGGAAAAAAATGAAGAAATTTAATAAGATAACGATAGCATTAATGTTAGTTGTTGCAATAGGAGCTTTTATGCTTCCTGTAATGGCCAATCCTATATCACCTGTTATTGATTCATTAGGGGGTTCGATTCCAACTGTAGAAACAGCAGTTGGTAAAGCTTGGAATACAGTAAAATTAATACTACAAATTTTAGCAGTAGCAGCTGTTGTTTTTGCTGGAGTAAGATATATGTTTGCATCAGCAGATCAAAAAGCAGATATTAAGAAAAGTATGGGTATACTTGCAATAGGAGCTGCGCTTGTATTTGGAGCAACATGGATCATACAATTTATTGTTGATATTACAGGACAAGTTACAGGACAAGGTTAATTTAAAAACAATCTAAAAAGTATCTGATATAACGAACCTGCAAGTACGCCTAACAATGATGTCAGAGAA
>CAYXLQ010000019.1:5815-15415 GCA_964465775.1 uncultured Clostridiaceae bacterium | reverse complement strand
TTGCTTTAACGAATGATGGGAAATTGTATGGATGGGGATATAACAATTATGGACAATTAGGTGATGGAAGCACTGAGGTTCAACAAGGAGAACCAATAAATATGGAAAATTTTTTAAAATAATTAATAATAAAAGCGGCAATTAAGCCGTTTTTAAACTTATATAACAAATGATTTTAATTACATATTACTTCCAATATATAATTAAGTAGTATATAATTAAATCAAATTGAATGAAGGTGCAGAGAGTTAAAGGGGGAAGAAAAATGATTGAAGTGTATAGAACAAACGAAAATACAGGAGTAATAGAAAAAGAAGATAAGATAGTTAAAGGCTCATGGATTAATTTATATAACCCAAGTAAAGAAGAAATAATGAAAATCATAAAGGAAACGGGTGTAGATAAGGGGTTTTTAGAAGACTCATTAGATAGTGAGGAACGCTCACATATTGATATAGAAGATGATCAAGTACTTGTATCTATAAATGTTCCTGCGTATGATAAAAGTGGAAAAAAGATAGAAACTAAAAAATATACAACGGTACCACTTGGTATGGTTATTGTTCGTGATGATTATATTATAACCGTATCATCTGAAAAACTAGATATTCTTTCAGGTATTACTAACAAAAAACCTATAACGGGAGAGTTTGCGACGTATAAAAAATCTAGAATAATTTTTCAGGTATTATATAAAGTAGCGGAGTCCTACATAACATATCTGGATAGAATAAATAGAGATATTGAGAATTTTGAAGAAAAACTCGGAAGAACAATGAAAAATCAAGAACTAGTGCAATTAATATACTTTCAAAAAAGTATGATATATTTTGATGCAGCTCTTAAATCAAATCACACTGTAATGGAAAGGCTAAAAAGAGGTAAAATTATAAAACTATACGATGAAGATGAAGACATTCTAGAAGATGCAACTATTGAAAATAGGCAAGCATTAGAAATGGTTTCTACATATAGTGAAGTATTGAATGGTATGATAGAAGTATTCAGCACAATTGTTTCAAACAACTTAAATATAGTAATGAAATTTCTAACATCAATTACAATACTCTTAGCAGTACCAACATTAATATCAGGACTAATGGGAATGAATCTGGAGTTTCCATTTTCAACAAATGTAATTGGATTTTGGTGGGTAATGATAGCTTGCATAGCTACAACAATATTAACATGGGTTTTATTGAAAAAAAGGGATATGATGTAAAGAAATAATAATATATCATTAAGGGATTTACCTCTTAGAATATAATATTATTTCTATATGACATTAATATTACAAAAGTGTAATTGATATTGATAATAATCATAATTGATAATAATATGATATATATGGGGTGAAAATATGAAAAAAAAGAAAGGGATATCATTAATAGTATTAGTAATTACAATAATAATAATGATAGTATTAGCAGGAGCAATAATATTAAGTTTACAGAGTAGTGGTATTATAGGAAAAGCGCAAGATGCAGTAGAGAAAAGCAACAAATCTAATATAAAACAAGCGGCTACAATAATTTCTTCGGAATTAGAGCTGGAATTATTAAATAATCCAAATTTTTTAAATGGAAAAAGCAAAACACAATATATGAAAGAAAAATTAACAGAACAAGGATTTGATTTAAGTAAAATAGCTGTAGTGGAAAAAGATGGTGGACAAATTGTAATAGAATCGGCAGGAATAAAAGATGTAATAGAAACATCAGAAAATAAGTATATTTTATTAAATAATGGAACAGTTTTAGCAGCAGGGTTAAATGATAGAGGACAATTAGGAACAGGTGATTTTAATGCTAGAAATGCTTTTGTTCAAATACCTACAGAAACACTTTCAAATGTAAAAACACTTATTGCTAGAGAAAAGAGTGCATATGCAATATTAGAAGATGGAACAGTAAAAGCATGGGGAGGCAATGCTAATGGAAGATTAGGGTTAGGACATACAAACGATGTTGCGGTTCCTACACAAATTAATAAAAATAAACTTTCAGATGTAAAAGAAATAACTATTTTTGCAAGCTCATATATGTATGCAATAATAAATGATGGGACAGTAAGAGTATGGGGAGATAGTTCATACGGAAGATTGGGAATTGAATATGTTGGTGACATAACAGAACCTGTACAAGTTCCAACTAGCACTTTATCAAATGTAAAACAAATAAAATTTGGAAATGCATCAATGTTTGCAGTATTATATGATGGAACAGTAAAAGTATGGGGTAATAATGCATATGGAGCATTAGGATTAGGAAGTACAATTGATGGAGATACTCCAACATTAATACCAACAAATACATTATCAAATGTAAAGGAAATATATGCATCATCATACAATTGTACATATGCATTATTAAATGATGGAACAATGAAAGCATGGGGGAATAATGGATCCGGGCAATTAGGAATAGGAAACACAAGTACGCAATACCTACCAGTACAAATTCCAACCGATAAACTTTCTAATGTTAAAGAATTCAAAATTATACAAAAATATGCCTACGCACTAACAAATGATAATAAATTTATAGTATGGGGAGACAATTATTATAGACAATTAGGGGTAGGAAATATAAGTATGCAAACTCAACCCGTTCAAGTTTTAGAAGGAGTAAAAGAATTTCCAATAGTTACGTCACTTTATACAATGGCATTAATGAATGATGGTACAGTAAAAGCATGTGGATATAATTCTAGTGGACAATTAGGATTGGGAGATACAAATCAGAGGAGTGTATTTACATTAATACCTACAGATAAGCTTTCAGGTGTAAAGGATTTAAAACATGTATCTAGTTCTTTGTATGCAATATTAGATAATGGAACAATAAAAACATGGGGGTATAATTCTAATGGAGAATTAGGATTAGGAGATACCCAAAACAGATTATATCCAATAGAAATTTCAGTAAGTAAATTATCAAGTGTAAAAAACATTTGGGCTAGTGGGTATAATGCTGTGCTTGCAGAACAGGAAAACGGAGATATAAAAGCTTGGGGAAATAATTCTTACGGTAAATTAGGAGTCGGAGATACTCAAAATAGAACAGAACCTACAAAAATCAAGATATTATATAAATAAATATAAATATTAAAAAACAGCGATAGCTGTTTTTTATATATAATAAAAAGAGGAAGCTACTTTCAATATATAATAAAGTAGTATATAATTAATATTAAAATAGGTAGATAAAATAAAGAGGAGATATATGGCTAAGGAAAAAACAATATTTTTTTGTAAGGAATGTGGTCACGAAAGTGTTAAATGGCTAGGTAAATGTCCAGGATGTAATAACTGGAATACTTTTGTTGAAGAAAAAATTAAAACTAAACAAACAAGAGGGATAACGAGTAGTAATAATAGAGAAAAACAACAAGCTAAAAAATTGAGTGAAATAAAAAATATCGAAGGAACAAGACTAGATACTGGATATGAAGAACTAAACAGAGTTTTAGGCGGGGGATTAGTAGAAGGTTCATTAATCCTTTTAGGAGGAGAACCAGGAATAGGAAAATCTACATTAGTACTACAAATTTGTAATAATCTTACAAAACACGGAAATATACTTTATGTATCAGGAGAAGAGTCTGATGTGCAAATAAAGATGAGAGCAGATAGGTTAAAAGTAAATGGAGATGAAATACTTTTTTTAGGAGAAACAGACATAACTGAAATAGAGAAAAGAGTAGATGATATCAATCCAAAATTTTGTGTTATTGATTCAATTCAGACGATGTATGATGATGCTATTTCATCTGTGCCGGGAAGCGTATCACAAGTAAGGGAAGTTACTGCAAGACTTATGAATATAGCTAAAAGCAGAGGGATTAGCACAATAGTTGTAGGGCATGTAACAAAGGATGGAACAATTGCGGGACCAAGGCTATTAGAACATATGGTTGATGTAGTTCTATATATAGAGGGAGAAAGGTTTTTAAGTCATAGAATTATAAGGGGGGTTAAAAATCGTTTCGGTTCTACTAATGAGATTGGGATATTTGAAATGAAAGAAGAAGGGTTGGTAGAAGTTCAAAATATGTCAGAACTTTTTATAGTAAAGGACGAAGAAAACACATCAGGAACAGTAACGACTGCAGTTATTGAAGGTACATCAACACTAGTTTTAGAGATACAGGCACTTACTACGCATTCATACTATAATATGCCAAGAAGAGTAGCAAACGGCATAGACTTTAATAGGTTAAACATGATTATAGCCGTTATAGAAAAAATATGTGATATAAATCTTGGAACTCAAGATATATATATTAACGTAGTGGGAGGTCTAAAAATAACTGAGACATCAGCAGATGTGGCTGTAGCATTAGCTATTATATCTAGTTATAAAAATATAAAAATGGATAAAGATACTATATTTTTGGGAGAAATAGCTTTAAATGGTCAAATACGTAATATTATAAACATTGAGAAAAGATTAAAGGAAGTAGAAAAAATAGGATACAAAAAAGTATATGCTCCTAAAAAACAGTTGGAAAATATAAGAGATAAATATAATATGGAACTTATAAAGATAAATGAAGTACAAAAGTTAATTGAAATAATTTTAGATGGTAGGTAATAATAATGATAGATGAAAGCACATTAGAGTTAATTAAAAAGATTGCTCCAGGTACTGCAATAAGAGAAGGGTTAGAAAATATTTTAAGAGCAAAAACAGGAGCTTTAATAGTAATAGGAGAAACAGAAAGTGTCTCTAAAATTATAGATGGAGGATTTGAAATAAACCAAGAATACAATCCTGCTAAAATATATGAACTTGCTAAAATGGACGGAGCAATAATTCTTAGCAAGGATTTAAAAAGAATACTTAAAGCGAATGTTGAACTGGTTCCAGATTATAAAGTAAAAACATCAGAGACAGGAACAAGGCATAAGTCTGCAGAAAGGGTAGCAAAACAAACAGGAGCTTTGGTAATTTGTATTTCCCAAAGAAGAGGAGTTATAACATTATTTAAAGATGATATTAGATATGTAATAGATGAACCAGATACTGTTATAACAAGAGCGAATCAAGCGCTTGAAGCTTTAGAAAAATATAAAACCGTATTAGATTATACTATTTCTAATTTAAATGAACAAGAAATAGATGATATGGTTACGCTAGATGTTGTAACAAATGCAATATATAGATCTGAAGTAGTAATAAGAATGGAAGAAGAAGTAAAAAGAAATATTATAGAACTTGGAGTTGAAGGAAATCTTATAGAAATACAATTAAAACAATTAATGCAGGGCGTGGAACAAGAGGAAAAGAAAATTATAGAAGATTATATGATTTATAAAAATAAAAAGAGGGAAGAAAAAGCTAATAATATTTTATCGGTCTTAAGGAAATTAAGTCTCAGCGAACTATTAAGTGGAGAAAAGGTAACGAAAGCTTTAGGATATAAAATGGAACCAAATATATTGGATGAGATGGTATCGACTAAAGGATATAGAATCCTTAGCAAAATACCTAAAATGCCAATTAGTATAATAGATAATTTAGTAGATGCATTTTATACTTTACAAGGAGTTTGTTCTGCAACTGTAATTGAATTAGATGAAGTTGAAGGAATAGGTGAAGCAAGAGCTAAACTTATAAATCAAACCTTAAGAAAATTGCAAGAACAATATTTAATAAAAGGTTACAAAATATAAGTTAAAAACACAAATATATCTAATTTGTTAAAGAAATGTTAAATTTTTGTGACATTTACATTATGTATTGTAATAAATAAATAAAGGTGTTATACTCTAAACATAGAAGTAACATATGAGGAGGAGATTTTATGAAAGATTTTTGGAAAAAAGAATGGGAATTGTTCCTACAAGATATGCAGGAATTAGGCGATTTTTTCTTACAACCAGTAACAGTTGGAAAGAAAGATTTAATGCTGAGACCTACTGAAGAAGAGACAATGGAAAAAGCTGAAACTGTAGGAAGTTCATTCTGGAAAAGAGAAAAAGAAGCATTCTTAAAAGATATGGAAGATTTAGGAGAGTTTTTCTTACAACCAGTAACGTTTAAATAAGATTATATATATGAAAAAGCTATAAGGTTAAAAATATATCTCTATAGCTTTATTTTGTAAGTAAAAAATAAAAGCAGGTTATACTAATAGAATAGTATGACTGGCTTTTTTATGCCTGAAAATTAATTAATATTATTTTAGATATATCAGTGAATAACACTTGAAAACATATTTAAAAAAAGAGGTATAAGTAATTTTAATTACTTATACCCCAACATTTGAAATTGAGCTAATATTCTTATATTTTAAACTAGTAAATCATTAATATTTTCAATTGTTTTAGCAATTATTCTATCTATTGCTTCTTTACTATTGAAAGCATTATGAGGTGTAATTACTACATTTGGTTTTTGTGTAAGTTTTTTGTTTTTTTCAATAACTTTTGCTGCTTCACTAATAGGTGAATTAAATTTGTTTTCTTCTTCAATCATAAATGATTCACCTTCTAAAACATCAAGACCTGCCCCATATATTTTACCAGAATCTAAAGCGTCTAGTAAAGCAGAAGTATCAACTAAATCACCTCTAGCAGTATTTATTAGTATGGCACCTTCTTTCATTTTTGATAAACTTTCTTTGTTTATGATATGTCTAGTATGTTTATTAGAAGGTAAATGTAAAGATATAATATCAGATTGTTTTAAGATTTCATCTAAAGGAATATATCTAAAGTTTATAATTTCAGCTAAAAACTCATCCTGGTTTATATCATATACTCTTACGTGCATACCAAAACTACGAGCCATCCTTGCAACGTGTAGTCCAATTCTTCCTCCACCAATTAGTCCAATTGTTTTACCTCTCAGATCAAATCCCATTAATCCATCTGTACTAAAATTACCACAAGTTGTTGATATATAAGATTCATGAATTTTTCTAGAAAGAGATAATATTAAAGCAAAAGTATGCTCTGCTACAGTGTTTTCTCCGTATAGCGGAACGTTCTTAACATCAATACCTCTTTTATTTGCATGTTCTGTGTCTATGTGATCTATACCAGTTGATCTAGTTACAATTAATTTTAAATTGCTGCATGAATTTATAATTTCTTTTGATACTGTAGAATATACAAATACACACAATATATCACTATCGCTAAAATCTTTTAAATCTACATTTTGAATAGATTCTTCAAAAAATTTAAGAGTATGATTTTCACCAAAAACTCTAGTAAATTTTTCTTTTTGAGATTCTGTTATTTCAAAAAAAGAAATAGTCATATAAATACCTCCAATTCTTTTATATATTATCTTACATAAACAAGATAATATACAGATGTATATATTATATATTAAAATTTGGAAAAGTAAAAGGAACATTTAGCAATATATTAATATAATATTATAGGGGTGATATAATGAAAATCAAATATCCTAATGTAATAAAAAAAGGAGATACAATAGGTATTACTGCAGTATCTAGTAAAGCAATGCCACAAAGATTAGATTTAGCAGAAGAAAACTTAAGAAAAATGGGTTATAGAGTAAGAGAGACAAGCAATGTAAGAACGGGTGAAAAGCTTGTAAGTTCAACTGGAGAAATAAGAACAAAAGAGTTTATGGAACTTTGGGAAGATAAAAATATTACATATATAATGGCAGCAAGAGGCGGCGAATTCCTAATGGAAATGTTAACATCTCTTAATAAAGAAAGAAGAAGCTTGAAAAAGATTGCTCCCAAATGGGTACAAGGATATTCAGATACAAGCCTACTACTTTTTTATTTAACAACAAATTATAATATAGCGACAATTCATGCTGAAAATTTATCAGGATATGCATTAAAAGAAATGCATTGCTCTGTTATAAACAGTTTAAACATGGCAGGACTAGAAAAAGGGGAAAAATATAGTCAAAAAAGTTTTGATAAATATTCAAAAAAATATGATACAGGAGAATATAATTTAGTTTATGAATTAACAGAAAAGGTTAAATATAAAACAATAAATGGAAAAAGAAGGTTTAAACTTGAAGGTAGAATGCTAGGAGGATGCATTGGAGTAATAAACAAAATCATTGGAACTAAATATGATAACACAAAAAAATACATTAAACAATTTAAAGAGGGGACACTATGGTATTTGGAAAATTGTGAATTATCAGTATTAGATCTATATAGAGCCCTTTGGCAAATGAAAGAAGCTGGATGGTTTGAAAATACAAAAGGATTTCTTTTTGGTAGAACAATGAGTAATAAAGCAGTAGAAGATTTTACTTACTTAGATGCAATATCTAAAGCTCTAGGAAGTTATAATGTGCCAATAGTTTATGATATTGATTTAGGACATGTCCCGCCACAATTAACCTTTGTAAATGGTAGTTATGGAGTTTTTGAATACGATAGAGGAAGAGCTTTGCTTAAACAAACATATAAGTAATTAAAATAGCTCCATTTTAAAACAAATTAATAAAAAGATAAATATTGTAAATGAATATAAATATGATATAATTTAAAATAAAGAACTTTATGAGGAGATAATATGATAAATATAAAATGGAAAGGTTTTTTAATATGTTTGTTTTTTAGTTTTGTAATGCTTAGTAACCTTACTATAGCATCAGAAATAGACGAAGAAAACATATTTCAAAATAAACCAGCAGTGATAACCAAAGTTATTGGAATATATGATGTTGAAGAAGCAGATGAAATATCTTCAGGAAAAATCCAAAGAATAGTAGTTAAGATAACGAATGGAGATAAGAAAGGAAATGAGTATGAAGCGACATATAATATAATGACACAAATGGGAACAATATTTGCATTTGATGAATTAAAAGTAGGAGATAAGGTATATGTCACAATAGATGAACGAATGGATACACCAGAAGTTTTTGTATCAGGAATACAAAGACAACTTTCACTATTCCTATTAGTATTGCTATTTTTAGCAATAGTTTTGATTATTGGAAAAATGAAAGGTTTAAAAACAATAATATCTATATTGGTTACGATCATGCTTATTTTTGGATATGCCTTTCCACAAATTATAAAGGGGACAAGTCCAATCTTAGTATCAATAATAATTTGTGCTATAAGTACAGTAACAACATTTACACTTATTAGTGGGTTTAATAAAAAAACTGTAGCAGCTATAATTGGTAATTTAGGCGGAGTGGTTTTAACAGGAATCATAGCAATTATCTTTGGAAAGTTTGGTAGACTTTCTGGTGTTAATGAAGAGACAATGTTTTTAGCTTTTCTTCCTCAAGGAATTAGTCTCGATTTAATTGAAATATTACTTGCAGGAATTATAATAGGCGCACTAGGGGCATGTATGGACGTATCAATGTCTATAGCATCAGCATTAGAAGAACTTAAGAAAGAAAATCCTAGAATAACAAAAGGTGGATTATTTAAATCTGGAATGAACATAGGAAAAGATGTTATGGGAACAATGACTAACACATTGATTTTAGCATATGTTGGCAGTTCAATTGGTGTATTAATACTATATATGGCGCATAATATGAGTGCTGTAGAAATAATTAATGTAGAAGCATTAACAGAAGCAGTTATTAGGTCTATAGCGGGAAGTATAGGAATAATAGG
>CAYXLQ010000019.1:0-5805 GCA_964465775.1 uncultured Clostridiaceae bacterium | reverse complement strand
TGTTTATTATGTGTATTATAAATATAATTGATTTTATTCCACTTACTGCTTTTTTATGTAGTATTCTTTATTCTAACTCTAATGAAGATAAGGAATAAAAGGAGATAAAGAAAAATGAAAGATAAAAAACTTATTGAGTATGAAGTAAGAAAAATAAATGACTTAAGGGAACTTGTAAATGGAAGTGCTGATATATATGAAGGAAAAGCAGCATACTTAGTAAAAAATGGAACAAAAAAATATACAGAAAAAAGTTTTATTGAGACAAGAAATGATATAAATGAATTAGGTACAGCATTAATAAATTTAGGACTCAAAGGTAAAAAGATTGCAGTCATAGGTGAGAACAGGTATGAATGGGCAATATCATATCTTGCTGTTATTAATGGAACAGGAATTGTAGTGCCTCTTGATAGAATGCTACCAGAAAAAGAAATAGAAAATTGCTTGATAAGAGGAGAAGTAGAAGCAGTAATATATTCTAATAGATTAGAAAATGAAATTAAGAACATAGCAGAAAGAAATGAAAACATTAGATATTATATAGGAATGGATGTAAAAGAGGAAATAGGCAAATTTAAGTCTTTAGAATTGTTATTAAAAAGAGGAAGTGCATTAATTAAAGAAGGGAACAGAGAATTTCTAGATGCGGAAATTAATACTAAAGAAATTGCTGAAATATTATTTACATCAGGAACAACTTCTGAATCAAAAGCCGTAATGCTATCTCAAGAAAACTTATGTTATAACATAATGAAACAATGCTCAATGTTATATATAGATGAAAAAGATGTCTTTTTATCACTGTTACCATTACATCATGTATATGAATGTGTTTGTGGATTCTTAACTCCTTTTTATAGAGGCTGTACAGTTGCATATTGTGAAGGACTTAAATACATTCAAAAGAACATGCAAGAAGCTAAAGTAACTATAATTTTAGCAGTTCCTTTAATATTTGAATCAATGTATAAAAAGATATGGCAGGGAATTGAGAAGCAAGGTAAATCTAAAATTGTTAAGATACTTATAAAAGTTACTAATGCTTTTGGACCTATGGGTAAAAAAATAAAAAGAAAAGTTTTCAAAAACATATATGATCAATTTGGAGGAAAAATCAGGTTATTTATTGCCGGAGCTGCAGCAGTTAATCCAGAAGTATCAAAAGGATATAGAGATTTGGGAATATTAGCTATTCAAGGATATGGACTTTCAGAATGTGCACCTATAGTAGCATTAAATACAAATACAAAGATGAAAGATGAAGCAGCAGGATTACCACTATTTGGAACAGAAGTTAAGATTGTTGGCAAGAATAAAGACGGAATAGGGGAAATAGTAGTAAAAGGCAAGCATGTTATGCTAGGATATTATAAAGATGAAGAAGGAACAAAAGAAGTAATGAAAAATGGCTTTTTTCATACAGGAGATTTAGGTTACATAGATGAAGACGGGTTTATACATATAACAGGAAGAAAGAAAAATGTTATAATAACTAAAAATGGTAAGAATGTGTATCCAGAAGAAATTGAGAATAAGATAAAGGAAATTCCTTATATTTCCGAGTGTATGATATATGGAAAAAAGGATAAAAAAAACACAGTACTATCAATTCAAGTAGTTATAAATATGGAAGCTATTACAAATGAATTTGGAGATATAGCGGAAAAAGAAATCAAAGAAGTAATATGGAAAGAAATTAAAAAAATAAATGAAAAGCTTGTTGTTTATAAAAGGATTAAGAATTTAGAAATAAGAAAAGAGGATTTTGAGAAAACTACGACAATGAAGATAAAAAGGTATAAAGAACAGGTATGAATGTATTAGAAGGATAGTAAATATGAGAGAATTTATTAAAAATAAAAATATAAAATTAAATGATGTAATAAGTTGGATCGTTAGGGGTTTATTGGTTTTTGCATTTATTGAGGCAGTGGTATATGAAAGATATGAAAATTTATTTATAATTGTTCTTACATTTATAATGACGTTTTATCCGGCAATACTTGAAAATAAACTACGTGTATATTTACCATCTAGCCTTCAAGTAGTTATAACATTATTTATATTTGCATCTCAGTTTTTAGGAGAACTTAAAGATTTTTATTATAAAATTTCATGGTGGGATGAGATGCTTCATTTTATATCAGGAAGTATACTGGGAATAATAGGGTATATGTTTGTATACTTTTTAAATAAAAAACATATAAAAGAAACTAAATTAAGTCCGTTTTTTGTAACTATGTTTGCGTTTTGTTTTGCATTAACAATGGGTGTAATTTGGGAAATATTCGAATTTACTGCAGATAGACTATTAAATTTAAATATGCAAAAATTTAGACTTCCAGGTGAAGATGGATTAGTAGACACAATGACAGATCTTATAGTAGATGCTATTGGAGCACTGATAGTAACAACCATTGGATACATATATATGAAAGATAAAAAAAAGATTTTATCAAGAAAAGGTAAGATGAATGAGTGGATCATAAAACAACAAGAAATAGAAAAAGAAGCAGAGATAGAAGAAAAAAAGTAAAAACAATTAACCTATAAATTAAAAAAGATTAAATTAAAGGGACATTTTAATAAAATGCCCCTTTAATTTTATAATAAATCACTTAGTTTTGTTATAGTTCCAGCCCCAATTGTAAGAACAATATCACCAGGTTCAATAATATCCAGTATGATTTTTGTAATGGCTTCAAAAGAACTTATATAGGTTGCAATTGCTCCCTTTTCGACTAATTTATCCACCATCATTTCAGAATTAACAGAACCATCATCAAGTTCTCTTGCTGCGTAAATATCTGTAACTATTATTATATCTGCATCTAAAAATGCATCAACAAAATCATCTAATAACGCTTTAGTTCTAGTATAAGTGTGAGGTTGAAAAACAGCAATTACTCTGTTTTTTGTTTTGTTTTTAGCAGATTCTAATGTTGCTTTTATTTCAGTTGGATGATGAGCATAATCATCATAAACATCAACATCTTCACCTATGGTTTTTTTATATTCAAATCTTCTACTAGCACCAGTAAAGGATTCTATATTAAGGACTGCATCATCAATGTTTAAATTATTTGAAATTATGCTTCCAATGGTTGCAAGTGTATTAGATACATTATGTCTTCCAGGTGTACTTAGTGAAATATGTTTTGTAAATACACCATTAATATAGACATCAAAAGAATAACATCCTAATTTATTGATTTTTAAATTATCTGCATACAAAGTAGCACTTTTGTCTTTTAAAGAATAATTATATACAGAGATGTTTTTCTCTAATATAAAATCATGAATCTTAGATAAGACATTACTACAATTTTCATCATCGTGGTTTATTACTAAGTTTCCGTTTATAGGTAGCATCTTAATAAAAGAAACAAATGAGTTTTCAATTTGAGCTATATCTTTAAAATAGTCTAAATGCTCTTCTTCAATATTAAGAACTACAGCAGTTTGAGGTGGAAAGTTTAGAAAACTATCCACATATTCACATGCTTCTAATATAAAATATTCATTTGACCCAATTAAATAATTTACATTTCCAAGTTCTTTTAGTTTCGAACCTACTAATACAGTAGGATCCTTTTTTAATCCCATAAAAGCACTTGCAATCATAGAAGTGGTAGTAGTCTTTCCATGCATACCAGAAATGCATATTGCTTTTTGGTATTTTTTTAATAATTTACCAATAAAAGGTGCTCTTTCAATTATAGGAATGTTTAAAGAACGAGCATGTATAAGTTCAGGATCAGTTTGCTTAACTGCAGCGGTGTAAATAATTAAGTCTGCTTTTTCTGTGCTTTCTAAATCATGCCCAATAACCACAGGTATTCCTTCGGATCTTAACATTTCTACCATATCTCCATTATTTGAATCTGAACCAGATACCAAATAACCAGAATTTTTTAGCATAACTGCAATTCCGCTCATGCTAATTCCACCTATGCCAACCATGTGTATTTTTTCAATTTCATTCAAATTAATTTCTATTGTAGATTTCAAATTTATCACTTCCTAAAAAGCATTATACTAAAATATATTTTAGTTAGCAATGATACATGAATAAAAAGACGAAAAATTTGCAAAACGTCCAAAATTGATATATAATAACAGAAAAAAATGGGGTAGAGTTTATGTGGTTTGAAAATGTAGTAATAATTCTAACTTGGTTTTTACTAGTTCTAGCTAATATAAAGTTAATGTTAGAAAGAAGAAAATTTATATATTTAATTGGTAATGTTGTAAACGGAACATTTGCGATAATATATTTTATAAGTAAAGTTATGCAGATGAATATAAATGGGATGTTGCAAATATGCTTTTTATTATTCATGTTTATAATACCAATTATTCTTATTTGGACAAAAGAAAAAAACTTTGGTATAAAACAAAAAATAATAATGTTACTGGGTAAAGTTTATTATGATATGGGAAGATATGATCTTGCTATAAAGTTATATAGCTATATTATAAAAAACAATAAAAATAGGATGACATCAAATAATTATTATATATTAGGTAGATGCTTAAGAAAAGAAAAAAGATACTTAGATGCAAGAGATATACTTATTGAAGCAATCGAATTAGAAAAGGATAATTACAAAGCATATTATGAATTAGGTCTTACATTAAATTCATCAGATAAGAAAGAAACAGCAATAATAATGCTTACTAACGCATTGAAAATAAATCCTGACTTTAAAGATGCTAGTGTTGCTCTTGCTATTACTTATTCAGAAATAGATGGATATAAGGAAGCAAAAGCAATATATAAAGAAATTATTGACAAGGGAGAAGCAGACGATGAAATTTATTATAATATCGCTAATTTATATTATATTGACGCTGAAACACAATCAGAAGCAGAAAAATATTATTATAAAGCAATAGAGATTAATAATAAATTACATGCAGCATGGTTTAATATTGGAATAATAAACTACTTAAAAGGAGATTACAATGCTAGTATAAATGCTTTAGAAATGGCTAGAAAAGGTGCGGCATATAAATATAAAGCAGATTATAACTTGGCAAAATGTTATGTTGCAATGAATGAATATGAAAAAGCAGAAAAGATACTTAAGAAGGTTATCGAAAATGAACCAGTATATATAGATAGAATTAAAGAAGAAATAATTTTTGAAAAAATAGTTGAGAAAATATTGAACTAAAAAACAAACTATGCTAACATATATATGTTAGCATAAAACATGTCGGTGTGGCGGAATGGCAGACGCAAACGACTCAAAATCGTTCGAGAAATCATGTGGGTTCAAGTCCCACCACCGATACCATTTAACTTAAAAGTGACAATAAATCTTATTAATGATTTAGTAATGAAAAAGCAAGAATAGCTTAATATTCTTGCTTTTTTATTTATCTTACTATCTTAAAAACTTATCTAAATTAAGAGTTGTAGGTACATTTCTATTATTAGTATCTCCTAGACCTAATTGACCATCATAATTGGCACCCCACACCTTAACAGTTCCGTCATCTAATAATGCGTATGCAGTATAGTAGTATGTTGATAGTTTTTTTACATTTGAAAGATTTGGTATTAGTGTTGGAAGGCTTACATCACTGTTGTGCCCCAATCCTAAAGAACCAGGATTATTATATGCCCAAGACCTTATAGTTCCATCTTTTAATAAGGCTAAACAACTAAAATTAATTGTGTGCATTTCTTTAACATTAGAAAGGTTACTTGTAGATACTTGAGTAGGATAATAAATATCAGAAGTATGCCCAAACCCCAATATTCTATGCCCATTATGTCCCCATGAGAACATA
>CAYXLQ010000018.1:0-15662 GCA_964465775.1 uncultured Clostridiaceae bacterium | reverse complement strand
AAATCTTCTTCTTTAACTATTATACCAATTTCTTCTTTTGCCTCTCTTATTATTGCTTCAGCAAAAGATTCATCAGCTTCTAAATGTCCTGCTGCCGAACAGTCGTAAAAACCATCCATATAGCCTGTATTATCACGTTTTTGTAAAAGTATTTTATCTCCCTCTTCTAAAATTAAAAAAACGGCTATAGTCGTTTTAAACCTTTTATTCATTATATGCCCCCTTTAAAAATTATTTAATAGATTATATTTGTTATTGTTCTATTATATCATACTTTTTAACTAGTACAATTAAAGATATTCCTTTTAGCTTATTATTATAACATTTTTTAATATGTTTAAAAGTATAATTAAGTTTTATAAATAATAAAAAAATCGCTTAAGCTATAAACTCAAGCAATCTTTATATCATCAATTTATATTTCTATTCTAAGAATCCTTTATAGTGTCTACTTACCATTTGACCTTCAACATTTTTAAGCATTTCCAATGCAACACTTACTACAATTAGTACTGATGTTCCACCAAAGCCAATTGCTAAGTCTTTCATCCCTGCTTGTACAAATACTGGAAGTATTGCCACTGATGCAAGGAAGAATCCTCCTGCCCATGTAATACTTGAAAGTACCTTTTGAATGTATTCCGCCGTTGGTTTACCGGCTCTAATTCCTGGTATAAACCCGCCATTCTTTTTAAGCTGATTCGACATTTCTACCGGATTAACCATAAACATTGTATATACAAATGTAAACATTATAATTAATGCTGTATATATTAGTGCATAAATTGCTATATACCCAATGTGTTCTGATCTGCCAGAACATATTTCTGCTATTACTTTCCAAAATCCCGTTGCATTCCCCTTAGATGCTATCTCAATTACAGTACTTGGGAGTACCATAAATGACATTGCAAAGATGATTGGCATTACTCCCGCCATTGCAACCTTAATTGGAATGTGTGTGTTCTGTCCACCAAACATTTTTCTTCCAACAACTCTTTTCGCATAGTTAACTGGTATTTTTCTTTCTGCTTGTTGAACGAGTACGACTCCCGCAACTACAATTATCATTGCTATTACAAGTGCTGCTATGATTGTTGCCTTAATAGGTGATAATTTAGCATATGAGTACAATGCTGTTGCTGCACCTGGTGCACTTGACACAATTCCTGTAAATATGATTATAGATATACCATTTCCTATTCCATTTTCTGTTATCTTATCTGCAAGCCACATCAGAATTGATGTTCCTGCAGTTAGTGATATTACAAACAATGCCATTCCTAAAATTTTTCCTGTCCCTATTGTAAGAGGTGCAAGCAAATAGTTTTTATACATAAAGTATAACCCTACTGATTCAACTATCGCAAATGCAATAGTTAAATATTTAGTGTATTTTTCTAATGTCTTTTTACCTGTTTCTCCTTCTTTAGCAAGTCTTTCCAAACTAGGTATAACAACTTGTAATAAATTAAGCACTATGGATGCTGTAATATATGGTGAAATTGTCATTGCAAATATTGAAAACCTTTTAAATGCTCCACCAGCAATTATATTAATTGTGTTAAGCACTCCACTTGCGGCTCCTCCAATTGCTTCATTGAATGCAAGTTTGTTTATTCCTGGAACAACTATGTATGTTCCAATACGATATAGTATTACTATAAGTAATGTGTATACTATTTTTTTTCTTAAATCTTTCAGTGAAAATATATCTTTTAGTGTTTTAAACATATTATTTCACCTCTATCTTTCCTCCTGCAGCTTCAATTTTTTCTTTAGCAGCCGCAGAGATTTTTTTTGCCTCTACTGTTAGTTTCTTAGTTAAATTTCCATTACCAAGAACCTTAAGCCCATCTAATTCTTTTCTGATAACTCCTTCGCTAAGTAAAAATTTAGCGTTTATAACTGTGTCATTATCATATTTTTCTAGGTCTGAAACATTAATTATTGCATATTCTTTACTAAATATGTTATTAAATCCTCTTTTAGGAAGTCTTCTAACAAGTGGGGTTTGACCACCTTCAAATCCTCTTCTTATTGTTCCACCTGATCTTGCTTTTTGTCCTTTATGTCCTTTACCAGCTGTTTTACCAAGTCCAGAACTCATTCCTCTACCTTTTCTTTTAGAAGTAGTTTTTGCACCATATGCTGGTCCTAATTCATGTATTTTCATTTAGGTTTTCCTCCTCTCTAAAACATTTTATTTGTATAATTCTTCTGTTTTTTTGCCTCTCATTCTTGCAACTTCTTCTGGTGATCTCATTTCTTTTAATGCTTTCATTGTTGCAAGTACAACATTTCTTACATTACGAGAACCTAATGTTTTAGCTGTAATATCTTTAACTCCTGCAAGTTCTAATACTGGTCTTACTGCACCACCTGCGATAACTCCTGTACCTTCAACTGCTGGTTTTATTATTACTTTAGACGACCCAAAATTTGTTGTATATTCATGAGGTAATGTTCCATTTACAACAGGTACTTTAATTAAATTTCTTTTAGCTTCTTCTGTTGCTTTTTTAATTGCTTCTGGCACTTCTGATGCTTTTCCAGAACCAACTCCAACATGACCATTCTCATCTCCTACCACAACAAGTACGCTAAAACGGAATGTTCTTCCACCTTTTACAACTTTTGCAACACGGCCCACATAAACAACTTTTTCTTTTAATTCTTGTTTTGCTTCTACCATTTTTTTCTCCTCTCCACTAGAATTTAAGTCCTGCCTCTCTTGCAGCTTCTGCAAGGGCTTTTACTTTACCATGATATATATATCCATTTCTATCAAATACAACGTTATCAATTTTCTTTTCTAGTGCATTTTTAGCAATTAAAGTTCCTACTTCTTTTGCTGCTGCAATACTTGAAGCTTTAGTTTTAACTTCTTTTTTTAAAGTAGACGTTTCTACTAAAGTTACTCCATTTTCATCATCAATAACTTGTGCATATATATTGTTTAAACTTTTATAAACGCTAAGTCTTGGTCTTTCGGGAGTTCCTTTTATAACAGCCCTAACTCTTTTTTGTCTAGTTACTCTTTTTGCTTCTTTATTTTTTTTGCTTATCATAGTTTTTTTACCTCCTTTGCACCTATGGTTTATTTCTTCGCTCCGGCTTTTCCTTCTTTTCTAAGAATTCTTTCACCTTCATATTTTATTCCTTTACCTTTATATGGCTCAGGTGGTCTTTTTGCTCTTATATCAGCTGCTACTTGACCTACTTTTTGATTATCAATTCCCTTAACGAGAATTGTTACTTGATCGGGTACTTCTGTTTTTACATCTTCAGTATCTTCAAATTCAACTGGATGTGAATATCCTATAGTTAAAACAAGTTTGTTTCCTTGTTTAGCTGCTCTATACCCAACTCCTTTTATTTCTAATTTTTTTTCATAACCTTCTGTAACCCCAGTAATCATGTTTGCAACAAGACTACGAGTTAGCCCATGAAGTGCTTTATATTTATCAGATTCTCTTTCAACTTTTAATAATGAATCTTCTACTATTATTTTCATATGACTATCCACTACTCTTGAAAGTGTACCTTTTGGTCCTTTAATAGTTACTTCTGCTCCATTAATTATTACTTCTACTCCTTGAGGAACAGTAATAGGTGTTAATCCAATTCTAGACATTCTACTTCATTCCTCCTTACCATACATATGCCATTACTTCTCCACCCATATTAAGGTTTCTTGCTTCTTTATCAGTTACAATTCCTTTAGATGTTGAAATAATTGCTATACCTAAACCGTTTAATACTCTTGGAAGTTCTGAAACTTCTGCGTATATTCTTAGTCCAGGTTTACTAATTCTCTTTAACCCTTGAATAACAGGTTTATTATTATCATATTTTAATGCGATTCTTATTGTTTTATGGATTCCATTTTCTTCGATTTCAAACGAAGAAACATATCCTTCTTTAACAAGAATGTTTGCTATTTCATTTTTAACTTTTGAATAAGGTACATCAACAGATTGATGTTTTTGCTTATTTGCATTTCTTATTCTTGTTAACATATCTGCAATAGAGTCTGTTACATTTACGTTCATTCTCTGTTACCTCCTTTTCCCTATATTACCAGCTTGCTTTCTTCACACCTGGTATTTCTCCGTTATATGCTAATTTCCTAAAGCAAAGACGACAGATACCGTATTTTCTCATATATGAATGCGGTCTCCCACATAGTTTACATCTATTATAATATCTTGTCGAAAACTTCGGTGTTCGTTGTTGCTTAGCAATCATTGATTTTTTCGCCATGCTTTTACCTCCTAGTTCTTTGCAAATGGCAGACCAAGCATTTCTAGTAACGCTTGCGCTTCTTCATCTGATTTAGCAGAAGTTACGAATATTATATCCATACCTCTAGCTTTATCTACTTTATCATATTCAATTTCTGGGAATATCATTTGCTCTTTAATCCCCATTGCATAGTTGCCTCTTCCATCAAAAGATTTATCTGAAACTCCTCTAAAATCTCTTACTCTTGGAAGTGCAACATTGAAAAATCTTGTTGCAAAGTCATACATTTTGTGTCCTCTAAGTGTTACTTTACATCCTATATTCATACCTTCTCTTAACTTAAATGCTGCAACCGACTTTTTAGCTTTGGTAGGAACTGGTTTTTGTCCTGTAATTATTTCTAAATCTTTCATAGCAACTTCAAGTGCCTTTGAGCTTTCTTTAACATCAGAAACTCCCATATTTATAACTATTTTTTCAAGTTTAGGTGCTTGCATTACAGACTTATACTCAAACTTTTTTTTCATTGCTGGTACGACTTCTTTTTTGTATCTCTCTTTAAGATTCATTATTGGTTTTCCTCCCCTCATTTTGCTATTTTATTGTTTCTTTACATTTTCTGCAAAATCTAGATTTTTTTCCATCATCTGAAATTTTAATACCTACTTTAACTCCTCTTTCACATTTTGGACAATAGAAGTTAACTTTAGATACGTGAATTGGTCCTTCACTTTTTATAATCCCCGACTCTTGACCTTGCTTTTTAGGTTTTACGTGTCTTGTTCTTATATTCATTCCTTCTACGATTACTTTATTTTCTCTTCTTAATACTGATAATACTTTACCTTTTTTTCTCTCTTCTTTGTTTTTAACGTTAAGTATAACTGTATCTCCTTCTCTAAGTTTAATCTTTGCTGTATTTATAACATCTTTTTTCAATTCTTGTCACCTCCACATATTATAGTACTTCTGGCGCTAGAGAAATGATTTTCATATAACCCTTTTCTCTAAGTTCTCTCGCAACAGGCCCAAAAATACGAGTACCTCTTGGAGTTTTATCATCTTTTATTATAACTGCTGCATTTTCATCAAAACGAATGTACGATCCGTCATCTCTTTTTAGTCCTCTTTTTGTGCGAACTAAAACAGCTTTTACTACATCTCCTTTTTTAACAACGCCCCCTGGTATTGCTTTTTTAACAGAAGCAACGATAATATCTCCTACGTTTCCCCATTTTCTATGAGATCCACCTAAAACTCTAATGCACATAATTTCTTTTGCACCTGTATTATCTGCTACTTTAACTACTGATTGTTGTTGTATCATAGCGCGTTCTTCCTCCTCTCAAATTACTTAGCCTTTTCAACGATTCTAACTATTCTAAATCTTTTATCTTTACTTAACGGTCTTGTTTCCATTATTTCAACTGTATCTCCAATACCGCATTCATTGTTTTCATCGTGTGCTTTTATTTTTAATGTTTCTTTTTGAATTTTTTTATAAAGCGGATGTTTAAACTTAGTGTCGATTCTTACAACTATTGTCTTATCCATTTTATCTGATACTACTTTACCTATTTTTATTTTTCTAGTATTTCTTTCCACTAAACTTTACCTCCTATTCTTTATTTCCCATCTCAAGAATTGTCATAGCTGTATTCACTCTTGCAATGCTTTTCTTGGTTTCTTTAATCTTATTAGGATTATCTAATCCATTCATTGCAAGTCCAAATCTTAATTTAAATAGCTCCTTCTTCAATTCTTTTAATTCATTTTGTAATTCTTCTTTTTTCATTTTGTTATATTTTTCCATGTTCTTATTCATTAGCAGTACCTCCCGCTTCTTCTCTTGTTACGATTTTACATCTTAGAGGAAGTTTGTGAATAGCTTTTCTTAATGCTTCTTTTGCTTCTTCTTCTGGAAGACCTGAAAGTTCAAATAATATTCTGCCTTTCTTAACAGGTGCTACGAAATATTCTGGATTTCCTTTTCCTGAACCCATACGAGTTTCTGCTGCTTTTTTAGTTATTGGTTTATCCGGGAATATTTTTATCCACATCTTACCAAACTTTTTAGTATGTCTTGTTATTGTTACCCTGGCTGATTCAATTTGGTTTCCAGTTATCCAAGCTGGTTCTAAAGCTTGAATTCCGTATTCTCCATAAGTAAGAGTTGTTCCACGTGTTGCGCTACCCTTGCCTATTCTCTTTTGCACTTTTCTATATTTACTTCTTTTTGGTGATAACATTTTATTTACCTCCTTTTGATTCTTTTTTAGCAGGTAAAACTTCACCTTTATATATCCAAACTTTTACTCCTAATATTCCATATGTAGTTTTTGCTTCTGCAAATCCATAATCAATATCTGCTCTTAAAGTTTGTAGTGGTATTGTTCCTTCACTATATGCTTCACTTCTTGCAATTTCCGCTCCACCTAAACGCCCAGAAACTTGTGTTTTAATACCTAGAGCTCCTGCTCTCATTGTTCTTGCCATACTTTGTTTCATAGCTCTTCTAAACGAGATTCTTTTTTCAAGTTGTGTAGCAATATTTTCTGCTACAAGCTTCGCATCTGTATCGATATTTTTTATTTCTACAATGTTAATAGATATGCTTTTACCCGTCATCTTGTCTAATTTTATTTTTAATTCTTCTATTGCTGCTCCACCTTTTCCTATAATCATTCCTGGTTTTGCAGTATATATGTGTACTTTAATTTTTTCATTTTTTCTTTCAATATCAATCTTTGATATCCCAGCTGGTTTTAAAAGTTTATTAAGATATGTACGAATCTTGTTATCTTCTACTAAACAATCTGCAAAGTCTTTTTTATTTGCATACCATTTCGAAGACCAATCATTTATAACTCCAACTCTTAATCCTTTAGGACTAACTTTTTGACCCATTTTTTTCCCTCCTTTTTAGTTTGCCTCTTTCAATACAATTGATATATGGCTTGTTCTTTTACGAATTCTATTAGCACTACCTTTTGCCCTTGGCATAATTCTTTTTAATGTAGGCCCTTGATTAGCATAAGCTTCTGCAACATATAGTTTTGTTTCATCCATATTATGATTGTTTGTTGCATTTGCAATAGCTGATCTTAATAGCTTACCAACCATTGGAGCTGCAGCTTTATTTGTATATTTTAAAATAACGTCTGCTTCTTTTGCTGGTTTTCCTTTAATTAGGTCAATTACTATTTTAACTTTTCTGCTACTTATTCTAGCGTATTTAAGTTCTGCTCTTGCTTCCATTTAAAGCTCCTCCTTTTATCTTTTTAACTTACTTTTTTTATCTCCTGCATGACCTCTAAATAGTCTTGTTGGAGCAAATTCTCCTAATTTGTGTCCTACCATTTCCTCACTAATAAATATTGGAACATGTTTTCTTCCATCATGTACTGCAATTGTGTGTCCAATCATTTGAGGATATATAGTAGAAGATCTTGACCAAGTTTTTAAAGCAACTTTTTTGTTTTCTTCATTCATCTTTTCTATTCTTTCTAAAAGTTTCTTTTCTACAAAAGGTCCTTTTTTAAGCGATCTTGACATAGACTTTACCTCCCAATCTATTATTTTTGATTTCTTCTTTTAACTATGAACTTATCTGTTCTATGCTTTTTCTTACGAGTTTTGTATCCAAGTGTTGGTTTACCCCAAGGAGTTACAGGTCCTGGTCTACCGATTGGTGCCTTACCTTCTCCACCACCATGAGGGTGATCAACTGGATTCATCGCACTACCTCTAACAGTAGGTCTTATTCCCATGTGTCTTTTTCTTCCAGCTTTTCCTATTACTACGTTAGAATGATCAGTGTTTCCAACTTTTCCTATTGTAGCTTTACATTCTACTGGTATAAGTCTCATTTCTCCTGAAGGCATTCTAATATGTGAATATTTACCTTCTTTAGCCATAAGTTGAGCTCCCGAACCTGCCGTTCTTACAAGTTGTGCTCCTTTACCAATTATCATTTCTATATTATGGATTATTGTTCCAACTGGAATCGATTTAATTGGCATACAGTTCCCTGGTTTAATATCTGCAGTTTCTGCTGATATTACCTTATGTCCATCTGTAAGTCCTATTGGAGCAATTATGTACGCTTTATCTCCATCTTCATATTCAATTAATGCTATGTTAGCACTTCTATTTGGATCGTATTCGATACCAATTACTGTTGCTACCATATCAGTTTTATTTCTTTTAAAATCAATTTTTCTGTATTTTCTTTTAGCTCCACCGCCTTGATGTCTAACTGTTATTTTACCAGATACATTTCTTCCAGCATTTTTCTTTATTTTTGATAATAAAGTTTTTTCTGGCTCTGTTTTCGTAATTTCCTCATTAGTTAGAACTGTCATCTGTCTTCTAGATGGAGTAACTGGTTTAAATGATTTAATTCCCACTTTTATTTCCTCCTTAATTATTTGTTATCCTAGTTTAATCTAGATAATTAATCAATTTAGCCAATGATGCTTTTTCTTGTTTTTTGCACTATTTTTTTAGCTTAATCGATTCTATATATTTTATAGCTATTATCTCTCCACTATCTAATTTAATAAAATTGTCATCTACATCTATTAAAGTTACTTTATAAATATCTTTAATTTTTGATTCAATAACACTCTTACATATAGTTAGTCTCTTTTATTAGTTTGCAAATGCCGAATTTATTTCCTCTATTTCTGTTTTATATTTCTTAGAAGTTGATACTACTTTTCCTCCCTTAGTCATGTATTTTTCTTCTGATGGATTAGTATCTATTTGAACAATTGCTTTTTTCCATGCCTTAGTCTTTCCTTGGTGTGCTCCTACTCTTTTCATTTTTCCTTCGTATCTCATTGTATTTACTTTTAGTACTTTAACTGAAAATAATTTTTCAACTGCATCTTTTATTTCTATCTTTGTAGCATCTACTGATACTTCAAAAGTATATTTACCTTGTGCCATTGCTTCATAACTTTTTTCAGTTATTATTGGTCTTATAATTATATCTTCTGCGAATTTAGTCATTATGCATACACCTCCTCTAGGCTCTTAATAGCTTGAGAATCAATTACTAGTTTTTCATAATTTAATAAGTCGTATATGTTGATTGTATTTACTAGTGTTGTCTTTACATTCTCAAGGTTTCTGCTTGATGCTTGAACATTTACATTTTTCTCATTTAACATTACTAATGCTTTATTCGTTATCTTTAAGTTTTTCAAAACTTTAACTATTTCTGCGGTTTTGATTTCTTTTAAATCTATTTTATCTACAACAATTAAATCGCCATTCGAAAATTTTGTTGTAAGTACAGATTTAATTGCAAGAGCCCTTACCTTCTTTGGAAGTTTATATCTATACGATCTTGGTTTAGGTCCAAAGGCTATACCACCTTTTACCCAAATTGGTGAGCGTATACTTCCATGTCTTGCTCTTCCTGTTCCTTTTTGTCTCCATGGTTTTTTACCACCACCACGAACTTCAGCTCTTGTTTTTGTACTTTGTGTTCCTTGTCTTTGATTAGCTAAATAGTTTACTAATGCTTCATGAACTACAACATCATTTACTTCTATTCCAAAAACTGATTCACTTAATTCTATTTCAGATACTTTTTTGCCTTTCATATCTAATACATCTGTTTTAAGCATTCTATTTCCTCCTCCCTATTAGTACGTTTTTACACTTTTCTTAATATTTACTATTGTTTTTTTAGGCCCTGGTATTGAACCTTTTACTAAAATTGCTTTTTTATCACTATCTACTTTTATTATTTCTAGATTAAGTACAGCTCTATTAACTGCTCCCATGTGCCCTGGAAGTTTTTTATTCTTAAATACTTTACCAGGTGTAGTTGTTCCTCCCATAGATCCTGGTCTTCTGTGGTAGTGAGAACCGTGTGATGAAGGCCCTCTACTTTGACCATGTCTTTTAATGTTTCCTTGGAATCCTTTTCCTTTAGAAACACCTCTAACGTCAACCTTATCTCCTTCTGTTAAAACAGAGATATCAATTTCTTTTCCTATTTCATATTCATCTACGTTGTCAACTTTAATTTCTTTTACATTTCTTTTTACAGGCACCCCTGCTTTTGCAAATATCCCTTTCATAGGCTTATTTACGTTCTTTTCTTTGATTTCTCCAAAGCTTACTACAATTGCATTGTATCCTTCTTTTTCAATCGTCTTTTTTGCTATTACAACCATAGGATTTACTTCAATTACTGTAACCGGAATTGCTTTACCATCGTTATCAAATATTTGAGTCATCCCAAGTTTTTTACCGTAAATTTCTTTCATTTTGTTTCCTCCCTTTATCCTTTCTTAAAACTTTTTTGTTAACTTTTATGTCATACTTAAGTATAGGGTTTGTCACTTGCCTACATTAATCGCAGGATGACTACTAAGTATTATTAAAGTTTTACTTCGATTTCAACACCTGCTGGCATATCTATTGCCATTAAAGCATCTACTGTTGCTTGATTAGGCGCTGTAACATCAATAACTCTTTTGTGTGTTCTCATTTCAAATTGTTCTCTTGAATCCTTGTGTTTATGAGGACTACGCAAAATCGTCACTATTTCTTTTCTTGTTGGAAGTGGAATTGGTCCTGAAACCTCTGCTCCAGAATTTTTAGCCACATCAACGATCTTAGTTGCTGTTTGCTCGATCACTACGTGATCATAAGCTTTTAATCTTATTCTCATTTTAGATACATTTGTTTTTGCCATATTTTTCTCTCCTTTACTATCATTTCAAGGTCTCGCAAGTCTTACACTACCCCGTGTGTTTCATTCAAAAGTCATAATAAAAACCAAATTTTAAAACAAGTTTTAAATTTGGCAAATACAAACTTTTCATACTTGCCGCCCGATTTTAAATCAGACATGCTCCATGAGAGTTCCCTACTTCAAAGAGTAGCCACATCCCACTTCATCGCAAATCAACATAAGTATTATAACTTCTAGTTGTTAAAAAAGCAAGTGTTTTTTAATAATAAATCGATTTTTTCTGTGTTTTTGTAACATTTTTGTAACATAACCTCTTATATGGCTCTTAACCTATAGTTTCACCCTCTTGAAAAACCATGTTAAAATCTATTTTTTTATCTAATTTTTGTAACAAGTATTAAATTTTTGATTTAATTAACTAAGATAAATAAAGTTAAGGTATTCTTCTAATGCTATTCTTTATATTCTTCTTATTGTATTTTTGTAATAAACTTGTAACAATAATTTAACTTATTTGTAGTTGATTTTAAGTGGTTATTTGTGTATTATGAATATATAAGAAGACCAATGGTGGATTTCCTTTCCCACAAAAATTTAACTACCCTTGTTAAATGGTTCTTCTTTAAAATAATCTTTGTGTACCTTAATCTAAGTAGATTAAACCAAAGAGTATGTTTTAGACAGATTACATACAAACAAAAAAACAGATGCTTTCGTTTCCATGTAAAGCATCTGTTTTTGTTCTAATATTTTTTATTTTTATTCTATATCTGTTGGATTATATAAGTTCAATTCTCCATCTTTAAGCGAAGTTCCACCTTTTTTATAAACGTTATTAATTATTTCTTTGTTCTTGGTTTCTTCTTCTAATTCTTCATTATATATATTTATTTTATTTTCAGAAGACACTCTGTTTTTGTTACTAATTACATTTATAAACAATAGTATTGATAAAACCAATATTACTAAAACGATTATTAATGTGCTTAATTCCTTTTTATTCATAATCTACCAATCCTTTCTAATACTTTAAAACTGGATGGTTTGGTCCCATCTTCCATATTCTAGTAAAATCTAGCTTTTCATAACTTGATTGTAATTTCATTCCACTATTTGTTAAACCTTTAAGATCCATGGTTCCATTATATCCTCCATTACCATTTGCTTGATTCGATGTATCAGTATTATAATAGCAGTTATCAATCTTAGATGTTCCTAGATGCAAATCTGCTGCTGCGGTTGAGCTCAGTCCTACAAAAGCTCCTATGTTAGATGTTGACGAACTTGTAACCTTGCCTGTCGAGAAGCTGTTTTTTATTATACTTGCTGTGTTATTTCTTCCACAGAAACCTCCTACTCTAACACCAGTTGCTGTAACATCTCCCGTAGCATAACTATCAATTATATTTGATGTGGTTGTATTTATACCAACAAACCCTCCTACATTGTTTGTCCCTTTAACAGTACCCGTTGAATAGCATCCATTTATTCTAGCGTTTGTGTGAGTTGAACCTGCAAACCCCCCGCCCCAATCAACTTTTGCAATTACATTAACATTTGAATATGATTTTCTAATAATTCCTCCATTATAAACTTGTCCTACAAACCCTCCTGTAGATTGCCCTCCTTCTACTGTTCCTGTAACGCTACAATTTTCAACAATTGCAGAAGCTACAGCAAGCCCCGCAAAACCTCCTGTGCCTGATTGTCCTTTTACTGTTCCTTGCATATTACAATCTTTTATAACCGCTGGTCCTTCAGCAGCCCCTATAAATCCACCAGCAATAGGTGATGTTGATGTTACATTTGCCATCGAAGCATTACAGTTATATATGTTGCCTGTTGCATATCCTGCTATTCCTCCAGTATATGAGCTTCCAATTATGTTTATATTTTCACCTGAACAATTAACAATTACTCCTACATTATATCCAGTAATACCTCCTGTTACCGAAGAAGTTCCTTCTACTTTACCCGATACTTTACAATTTACTATACTTCCGATATTTATTCCTGCAAATATACCAGTTGCCGCATATCCTTTAACATTAGCATTATTAATCGTTAAATTTGTTATAACACCATCTGAATCCAATCCTTTAAATAATGCTGCTGAATATACATAGTTCACAGAGGTACTAGCATCATACTCTTCAATACTCTCTATCATTAAATTATTTATTGATTTGTAATTTCCTTCTAAAGTTCCGTTAAAATATGGTATAGGGTCTACATTATCTGTCAACGTAATATCTTCCATTAATATTATTTTAACTTCGTCATTTTCCTCTATTGCTGACAATAGCTCAGACCAATTTGTAACTTTAACATAGTCTGTTGATTCACTTATATCCATTTCTTCCATTGCTTTATCAAAAGCTTGGTCTTCCCCTTCTGATATATTAATTATTTCACCAGTATATTCATCAATTATAATCTTACCTTTATACTTATCTGGTATAATACTGCTGAAACTTACTGCATTATCAGGATCTAACATCCTTTCTGATTTCAATACATTAACATTTTCCTTAATTGTTTGTATATCATTCTTTATAACTGCACTTTTACTTTCTGAAATAATATCCGAATCCATAACTGAAATTATAATAGCACTAGCTAATATTATCATAATTATAATTGTAATCACTAGTACTATTAAACTTATTCCTTTTCTTCTCATATAACATACCTCCACTTATCTTATATAATATATGGTGCTTTTTGTCAATATATTGATTAAAAAGTAATATATTACAAATAAACATGTAATATTATTGAAAAAGTTGCTTCGTTTACTTAGTTTTAAACAAAAATAGCGCCTCCATTTTGGAGGCGCCACTTTTTATTTATTTTCTCGTATATAAAACATGTTTATATCTTATTCCATTATCTATACTTTCAGATAATACTTTTTGTTCGAATTTTTCTTCTTCTATAGCAGGGAAAAAGGTGTCTGCATCATTGTCTTCTGCTTCAATTTCTGTTATTACTAATTCTTCTGCCATACAAATAAAAGCATTATATAGCGATGATCCACCAATTATAAAAATATCTTTTGTTTCTGCTTTTAGCTTTGCCCATTCTTTTAATTTTTCAATATCTTTAAATATTTCTACATCACTTATCTCTTTATTAAAGTTATTGCTTGCAGATAAAACTACATGTTTTCTTTCTTTTAATTTTCCTGGTAAAGAATTAAAAGTTTTTCTTCCCATAACAACTGTAGTTCCTATAGTCATTTTTTTAAAGAATTTTAAATCCCCTGGCAAATGCCATATTAGATTCCCATTCTTTCCAATCTCTCCATTTTTACCAATTGCCGCTATCATTTTAATCATATTGCAACCTCCATTTTAACTGGATCATGGTGTTTATAATCTATCAACTTGATATCCGGTAAATCTTTTGAAGTGCTTATTTGATCAAATTCCTTTATATCGGGATTAATCCAAAGTTTAGGAGCCGGATATGCATCATTTATTCTGGAAAGTTGAATGTCTATTCCTTCAATATGATTTTCATAAATATGTGCATCCGAAATTACCCATGTCATTATACCTGGTTTATATCCAGTTATTTGCGCTATTATATTTGCAAGAACTGCATATTGTGAAACATTAAAAGGTAATCCCAAAGCAACATCGCATGAACGTTGATTTACAATTACATTTAACTTTCCGTCTAAAACCCTCCACGTAGTACTCCAAACACAAGATGGAAGAGCTGCCGTATCTAAATATTCATTTTGCCACAAACTCATTATCATTCTTCTATCATCTGGATTTGTTCTTATTTTATTAATTAATTCATTTACCATATCATATTTATCAACTATCCAACCGTAAGCGGTTCCTATAGTTCCCGCCCATTTTTCCCCAAAGTCTTTGCCTCTGTAAGTCCCATCTTCTCCAATTTCCCATTCATTCCAAATTTTACTTCCACGCTCTCTAAGTCTTGCAACATCATTTGATTTTTCTTGATAAATCCATAAAATTTCATTTGTTGCACTTTTAAATGCAACTTTTTTAATTGTTAAGATAGGAAATTCTTCTTGCAAATCAAATTTCATAATGTGTGGTGATATTGCATAAGTGTTTATCCCTGTACGATTCTTACAATACACCCCTTCAGTTTTTATTTTATTGCAAAGACTTGCATACTCATGATCGAATTTTGACATTTTTCCGTCCTCCTAATTATAATTTTTTGACTACCTTCCAGATTTTTCTGTGATAACTTCAATTGTTCTAATGTCTTTATTTCTTTACGAATTCAATTATAGCGAAACAAAGAATCTCTGTATCAATATCCCAGGAATCTTAGCTTTTTTCAAATACTCTACTTCCTTTTTATGTCTATCTTTTTTCTCTCCTCCCGTTATTTTATTTTTTCTGTCTTTTCTAAGTTCTTCTGAGTATTCATAATACATCCTATTCTTTAAATAACTATAACTAGTCCCTTTCCTTTTTGTTTTTATATCCTTCCTTTCGTAATTACACTTTTTACTATCCCAAATTATCTTTCCTATATAGCATCTTATTTTGACATTATTCTATCACCCCACTTTTTAGTTGTAAAGCATTTTGTTATATTTTGTGTTTTTTTAAAAGATAACATAATGTTTTTATTGTTTCTTAGTTTGGTCAAGTGAAAAAGTAAATGCAAGTTGTAAAACCTAATGCAAGATGTAAGA
>CAYXLQ010000017.1:0-15696 GCA_964465775.1 uncultured Clostridiaceae bacterium | reverse complement strand
TTGTTTATCTCTTAGAGAATTGTGGAGCTTTTCTAGCTTTTTTAAGTCCATATTTGTGTCTTTCTTTAACTCTAGAATCTCTAGTTAATAGACCGTTTCTTTTTAATATTCCTTTAGCTTCTTCGCTTGTTGTTGAAAGCGTTTTAGAAATACCATGAGCGATGGCTCCTGCTTGAGCAGAGAATCCACCACCTCTAACTGTAGCTATTACATCATATTTTTCTGCTAAGTTTGATACAGTAAAAGGTCTCATAACAACCGCTTTTAGAGTTTCTATAGTATAAAAATCACTTAAATCTTTATTATTTATAGTAATTTTTCCAGTTCCTGGAGTTAATCTTACTCTAGCTATTGCTGATTTTCTTTTTCCTGTTGCATATATAAATTTTCTATCTGTTTCTGCTTTTTTTTGCATTGTTTTTTACCTCCATTAAAAATTCCAAATTTCTGGTTGTTGTGCTTGTTGATCGTGTTCGCTTTTTTTGTATGCCCTTACTTTTGTAAGCATTTTTCTACCTAAACTATTTTTTGGTAGCATTCCTTTTACTGCGTGTAAAAGAACTAAATCTGACTTGTTATCCATCATGGTTTTATATGGTGTTTCTTTCAATCCTCCAATATAACCAGAATGACGTCTAAACATTTTTTGATTTAATTTATCTCCTGTTAGAATCATATTATCAGTATTTATAACAATTACATGATCGCCACAATCAATGTGTGCTGAGAATGTTGGTTTATGCTTTCCTCTTAAAAGTCTAGCTACTTCCGTAGAAACTCTTCCTAAAGGTTTGTTTGCAGCGTCAATAATGTACCATTTTTTTTCTATTTCATTTAATTTAACACTATGAGTCTTATTATTCACTTTCGGTTTTCCTCCTAAACTATATTTTTGTTCATATTTGTAAATGAATCTAAAATCCGGGGTGCTTTAGTTTACATTTACATTGCCAATATATTTTACACTAGAAGCCAAGTAAAGTCAATGAAAAAAGATAATAAAATTTAAATTATGAAAAGTTATTTAATACCCAAAAAACGCTAAATACAGGAATATTTAAAATTAATAAAAAATAATTGTATATTTTTTTTATATATGATAATATAAAATTGAAAATTAATATGCTAAGGAGGAAGATATGTTCGGAGAAGAAAAGCTATCTAATGACAAGGGAGATAACCTAGTTAATATAGATATAAAAGAAGACAAAAATAAAAATAAAGAAATCGAAATGATAATAGCAGATTTAACTTTGTATAGTGATAATATTGAAATGCTTACTAAAAAATATACAGATTTATTACTTGACGATAATGTTATTGATATTTTTACAAAACTTAGCCATAGTAATATTTTCGTTGAACATTTTCCGGAATTCTATATTAAAAATAAATATGGGGAAAGTGTTATTAACTGTCAGCAAAACAACAGATATCATAAATATGGAGTATTTCGTCATACGTTATATACAGTGGAAGTGGTTGGCAAAGAAAACATACAAAGAAGCAATAAAGAAATGAAATTGTTGAAATGGACTATGTTGTTACATGATATAGGTAAACCATATATTAAAACTATAGATGCACACGGTAATGATTCTTTTGCCGGTCATGATGACTTATCAGTTGAGATTGCAAAAGAGATATTAGATAGATTTGATTTTTCAGAAGAAGAGAAAAAAATCATATTTACACTAATTAAATATCATGATAGATATTTAAATGAAGGTGAATTAACATTTGATAATTTAAGTTTTTTAGCAAGCGAACTATATAACAAAAAAGATTTATTTTATCTATTAATTGATGTTAAAATAGCAGATAGTAGGGCAAAAACTATAGAAGTATATAATAAATTCACTACTATAATACAAAAATATTATGACTTTGCTACATATTATTTTAATAATAGAAATAGAAGTGCGGAAGAATTTCAAAATCAAAAGAACAATCTAATGAATGAATTTATAGAAGACAATTCAGATGTTATAAATAATGAAGAAATTGTAGTAGAACCTAATATAAGTGGAATTCAAAACATTTTAGAAGATATAAAAGAAGAAGATTTTAAGAAGATTTACGGACAACTTTTAGAAAGAAAAATGATATATCAAGTATACCAGCCGATTGTGAACATTGAAAGAAACCTAATATATGGATTTGAAAGTTTCAACAAAATAAACTATGATAAAACTGTAAACATAATAGATTTTATTAAAAAATCAAAAGATTATAGTAAATATGATAAAGTACAACAATTATTATTTGTTAATTCAATTGAAAACTTCCAATCTGTTAAAAGCAACAAAAATGAAAGGGTTTTTGTACAAATCGATATTAATAGTTATATTAAATATATAAATAAACCAAGACTTTATGATTTGATGGATAAAAATAAAATAGTTATTGAATTTACAGGTTATGATAAAATTTCTTTATCTGAACTCCAAAAAACAATAAAACAGATTAGAAGCAAAGGAGCAAAAGTTTCATTAAATGATTTTGGAACGAATAAGTTTAAAATAAATGATTTGAATGCTATAGATGTTGATTATATTAAATATGATACAACACTTTTAAGTAATTTTGAAGAAAGTGAAGAAAACAAAAGGTACTTATTAGAATTATCAACATATTGTCTATCTAAAGATATAGAATTAATTGTAATTGGAATTGAAAATATAGAACAACTAAAAATAGTTTTAGATATGGGAATAAATTTAGTTCAAGGATATGTTTTTGGAAAACCAGAAAAAGAACTAGAAAACTCTTTAAATAAAATAAAAGAGATAAAAAACATAATGGAAAATGATGAAAGTATAGTATAAAATAAAAAATAGGAACAAAACTTATTGTTTCTATTTTTTTGTACATAATATTAGTATGATATATTTTGTTAGTTTAGCATGTGGTATTTTAAATGGATTATTTACAGCCGCCGCAGGACAAGTAATGATCTTTTACTTAGTATTTATACTTAAATTAGATGCTCATAAATCAAGAGCGACGAGCATTTTTTGTGTTTCTATGATAACTATAATAACATTCGTTGGTTATTTAAGGTTTATAAATATTAAATTAGAAGAAGTAATTACGATAGCTTTATCAGCAATATTATTTGCAAGCTTAGGAACAGTTATTGTGAAAAAAATAAAACCTAATATTTTAAACTTAATATCGGGAATATTAATAACTACGATTAGCATTTATAAATTATTTTGGGCTTAAGGAGTGAGTATGGATTATAAATTAATAGCAATATCATCTCTTTCATGTTTGCTTGCTGGAATGGGAATGGGGGGAGGAAGTTTATTTATAATAGCAGGAATGTTTTTTTTAGATATATCTCAAAAAAACTTACAAGGGCTTAATCTTATAATGTTTATAATATCAGGAGGAATTGCCACAATTTTTAACTTTAAAAACAAAATGATAGATAAAGCCTTGGCTAAAAAAATCATACTTGGTCTAATTATAGGAAGTGTAGTTGGCACATATTTTGCTACAATTATAAATGAAGATAAATTAAGAAAATATTTTTTGATTTTTATTACAATAATAGGAATTTATGAAATAATTTCAAGTTTAATTAATATCAAAAAGGGTAAAAATAATAATAAAGAAAATAAAATAAGAAAGGAGAGAATAATATGAAGTTTATAAAAGGTGTAGTAATTGGTACAACTATTGGAGTTGTTGTTGGAATAGCTATAGGAGCGACTAATTGTAAAGAGATATATGATACGGTTATGCATGGAAAAAAAGAAATGAAAAGATTTAAGAGAAAGTATATAAGAAATTTTTGTTAAAAGTATTAGTAAAAAGTTCTAGTAAGATTAGAATATAAAAATATAAAATTAATAATAGAGAAGCTAAGTTTTAAAACTTTAGCTTCTCTTTCTGTTTTAGCCATTTTTTTAATACATTTACTTGCTATTTAAAAACCTCTATAGTAAAATATACCTATGAATAAAAGGTAAATTGGAAGTCTATGCACTTTTGGAGGGAAATATGGTTTATACAAAATTAATGAAAATCTGTTTTGGAATAGCAATAGTAGTACTATTAATGTCAAATGTAGTGTTTGCAGTTACAGATTTGGGTGAAAATAATGATAAAGTATATAATGGAGTGATGCAAGTATTATTTAAGTTACAAAAATATTCCTGGCCGGTAGCTATAATAGTATTAATCTACGCATTGTATCAATATTATGTTATTGGTTCAGAGGCATTTGAACATAAAGTAGCTGGACAAGGATTAATAATGGGGCTTTCCATATTTATGGCTATTTTACAATCCCTACCATTGATATATGCAATACTAATTATAAAATAAATAAAATACAAAAGAATAATTAATACATAGGTGGTGTCAAATAAATGAGAGTATTATTTGGTTTAAGTAACGATGATACGGTTAAATCCATTGTAAAATTTTATGAGGAAACATATAAAGAAAAGTTGGAGTATAAAAATGTATACTATTTTAAACAAGCAATTCAAGAACTACATTCTGGAGAATATGATAGACTAATATTGCTTGAAGATCTAGAAAAATATCCAACAGATAATTACGCACAAATTGATGATTATATTTTCAAAAATATAGACATAATGAGTGATGAGTTTGATGCAAAAAAGATTATTTTTATAGCATCAGATAGAAGAAAATTAGGAGATAACTTTCTAGCAAAGCTATTTAATCTTGGGGTATATTCGGTTTTAACAGCTTCTAATAGAACAAAAAGCAAGGTTTGTGAAGCAATAAACAAACCATTAATGAAAAAGGCTGTTAAAAAGTATTATGAAGATAGTTCAAATAAAAACTTATATTCAAAAGCAGAAGTTTCGGAAGTAGAGATACAAAGAATATTAGCATACTATAGGAATCAAGAAGGTAATACAGAAAAGTATGTTGATATTTTTGAAAGAGTTTGCTCACAATATACCAATGAACAAATGAAAATCATAATTCAATTTTTAGAGCAAGATGTAAAAGATTTTCTTTTTGTAAATAGTGACAAATATAAAGCAATATTAAATATGCAATCAGTAGTTTTATCACAAGTAGCAGAACAACCATCAATAATTAATGAAGATGAAAAGGGTAAGACTGAAGTTATAAAAATAGAAAAACAGCCTGAAATAATTGAAAGAATAGTAGTAAAGCAAAGTAATCAAGCTGCGCCTGTTATAACCTCTGTACTTGAAAAAGAGGTAGTCAAATCAATATATGAAGTACCAAAGGACTATAGAAAAGTGGTATGTTTAATTGGTGCACCCAAAACAGGAACAACTTTTTGCATTAATGCACTTTCACATACGATGTATAAAAATGATGTGAGGACGGCTATTGTAGATATGACTAAAAAAAGAGATTCATATATTCTTTATACATATGACAATGTTGGTAAACGAGCAATAGCAGCTGAAAGCTTAAAATATGCAAGCAATGGTATAAACCAACCATTAGTTTACGGAAAACTTAGTATATATACGTCTATGCCAGGAGAAGATAGAAAAAAATATGCTGCTGCAAAAGTATTAGACACCGTTTCTCAAAATAGTAATGTTGTTTTTATAGACTGCGATTTTTCAACACCAGCTGATTACTATAGATTGGCTCAAGAAATATACGTAGTTCAAGATATGGATATATTGAATACAAATCAAATAACAATGTTTTTAAGAGAACTTAAATCTCGTGGAATTCCTATGAGTAAAGTTAAGATTATAATTAATAAACATGTTAGATGTGCACTTACATCAAAAGATATTATAGATGGAATAGCAACATATACAAGTCCGGATTTAAGAATGTATGATGAATTATTTCCAGCAAGTGAAATGCAATATTTTATATTACCATTTGAACAAGAAAATCACACTAAATATATAGAAATGATGTTCAAATATACAAATACTTTTTCATCATTTACAACAGATTTTAGGGACAACTTAGGGGTTATAGCTAATTCAATTTACCCTATTGGTACATCAAAAGGTTACAAAGGAGAAACATATAAAAAGCCAAGGTCTAATTTCTTTAAAAATTTATTTAAAGCAGATAACATTACAATGATAAGCAGTCAAAATTCAGGTTTTGAAAAAGTAGTAGAAGAATAAACAAGAGAAAATAGGAGAGGAATAATGATATTTTTAATAATATTTTTACTTATTATAATAGCAGTATTAATTACACTGCTATATTTAAAACTAAAGCAAATAGCTTATTATAAAGCAGTTACAGGAAATTTAGCGGCTATGACGGTCATGCAAAAAATGTTTGAAATAATGGCATCAAATATACCAGCTAAGAATAAAATAGAAGAGTTAAATAATATTATAATAGATGTATTTGATTCAAAATATTCTACAATATCAGTGTATGATGGTAAGGAATATGAAGTTAAAGCTACAAATGTTGAAAATACTTATATAGGCAGTATGGTTAATTTAGCAGAAAGCGATGATTTTAAGTCAAATTCATTAAATAATATTTCAAAATATTTAGTAGCAGCAGGACAGAGAGTATTGGGATACAAGTCTGCTGCAGAAAGAAAGATAAAATCTGCAATGTTTTCACCAATCTATTATAATGAAACGTTTTTAGGTTTTTGGTTATTAGAAGATAATGCAGAAGCTGCATATGATAATGTTTCAAAAGAGGAACTTGCAAAATTGAAAGATAACATAGGCGTATTTATAGAAAATATAAGAGCGCAAGAAAACTTGGAAAATGCATATAATACGGATAAACAAACAGGATTCTATAATAACATTTATTTATACTCAAGTGTTAGACAACAAACATCAGTAGAAGAAAAATCATCTATAGTTTTAATATCTTTTGCAGGACTTCCTAATATAAACGAAGAATATGGTAGAGACATAGGAGATTCATTACTTTTAAAAGCTACAGAGCTTTTAAAAGATACAATACCTTCTGACAACACAATAGTAAGATATACCGGAAGTAGATTTATTATAGTTTGTCCAGGTGCTTCGGTTGAAACTATACATGGGACAATAGAAAGATTCTTAAGTAATTTAAATTATCAACAAGAACAGGTTAACGGAGAAATTATCAAATTAGATACACAAATATTAATGAGTAATATTAAAAAGCAAAGTATGATAGAAAAAGAAATAAACAAAATGAACGCATATTTAGAAGGAATGAAAGAAGTTAACACTATAAAAATAGTATAGAAAGGAGTGGTGTTAAAATGGAACAGAATACAACATTATTTAGTCCACAAAAGGAAGAATCAAAAAGAGTAAGGGAAATTATGGATGAAGTTATAATTGCTCTTAAAGACAAAGGTTATGAACCAATTAGCCAAATTGTAGGATATATTCTATCAGGAGACCCTACATACATAACATCTCATAAAGGAGCAAGAGCTTTAATATGTAAAGTAGAAAGAGACGAGCTTCTAGAAGAAATGGTTAAAAACTATATAAATTAAGAGGTGTATAATGGGTAGAATGTTAGCTATTGATTATGGCGATGTCAGAGTTGGTTTGGCAGTTTCAGATAAAACCAATATAATTGCAACAGGACTAGAAACTTTAGTCATCAATAAAAACAATAAAATATTAATAGAAAAAATAGAAGAAATTATTAGAGAATATGAGATTGAAACGATAGTAATAGGATATCCTAAAAATATGGATGGTAGTTTATCAAAAAAGACAGAAGATGTAGATAAAATAATAAAAAAGCTAGACAAATTCAATATAAAAGTTGTAAAATGGGATGAGAGACTTACTACTCGACTAGCATATGGAACTATGAAGGAACTTGGTATATCTCAAAAGCAAAAAAACACATATGCAGATAAGCTTGCAGCAACTACAATACTACAGGATTATTTAAAATATAGTGGCAAGTAGAATAAGCTAGAGAATATTTGCAGATAATATTAAGAATAGGAGGAATTTAAAATGGAAGAAAAAGAAGAATTTGGGTGTGGATCAAGCTGTGGTGGTTGTAACGCAGGATGTTCACATGAAGATGTAGAAGAAATGGACATGGAAGATGGAATTTTAACATTCACAGATGAAGAAGGAAATGATGTGGATTTTCAAATATTGGACGCAATTACAGTTGATGAAAAGCAATATTTGGTTGTACTTCCTTGTGAAGAAGATGAAAGTGATTCTGACGAAGAGAAAGATGAAGGAGTATTAATTCTTGAAATAAAAGATGCAGATGGAGAAGAAGTTTATGATTTAGTGGTAGATGAAGAAGAAGCAGAAAAAGTATTTGAAGAATTTAAAAAAATAAATGGATTAGAATAATATTAAGCTGACTAAAATAGTCAGCTTTTTGTATAGAAATCTCTAGCTATATTTGACTTGTACAATATTGCCATGTTATACTGTTAGAGTAATGGAATATCCGTATATAAATTTAATAATTATAAGGAGGATTTCAAATGAATTATTTTGAAATGACAATACAGGCTTTAATTATGATTGCCGGATTCTTTATATGTTTTGGATTGATATGGGTAAACAATAATTCGAAACGGGCAGATCATGAGGAACTTTTCTATAAGAAAAGAGGAGATACTTCAATAGTAAATTTAAGTTATGCATCGTTATTTTCAGCAGAACAGTTAGCAATAGAAATAAAAAAACATATTAATGCAAATCCAAAAGAAATAGTGATATTTGGTCTAAGTAAGTATAATCGTATATTCGATAAATATAATACTATAAAAAACATCGAATATAATATTGAATTATACAAGGAAATAATTAGGAATGATAATAAAAAAATACAAAAGTCCTTAGGTTTTTTTAATGAAGTGATGGAAAGTTTGGGAAATTCAATAGATCAAGAAATATTTCAAACATGGCTTAATTGGTCACACGTAGGACAGTATAGAAAGTACTTTATGAGATATATAAGAAGTACAGAAGAAGATTACAGGTCAAATGGAACAATCAACACAATAATAAGAAGATTTCACAGATAATATAAAAGAGACTAGAAATTTCTAGTCTCTTTTATATTACATTTTAAATTGCAAAACAGTATATAATATAATAGTAAATATAATAATTTGAAAAAACAGTGAAATTTTAGTGAAATAGGGAAGAATACCCTATTTTTTTGTATTTTGTTATGATAAAATATACTAAAATTAAAAAGGAGAAAAGGAATGTATAAGCTATCAAAAGAAATATTAGAAATGTATGAATTAGATGAAAAGATAAGTGAATTAGACAAAAAGGTAGAAAATGATATTTCGCCTATTTTTGAAAAGATAAATGAAATCTCATTATACAATCAAGCTAAAGTACATAGAGCATTTAAAAATAACAAGATTAGTGAAGTTCATTTTAATGCAACAACAGGTTATGGTTATGATGATTTAGGAAGAGAGGCAATCGAAAAAGTTTATGCGGAAATTTTTAAAGCAGAAGATGCATTAGTTCGTATACAATTTGTAAGTGGAACACACTCTTTATCAATAGCTTTATTTGCAAATTTAATGCCGGGTGAAAAGCTTCTAAGTATAACAGGAGATCCTTATGATACTTTAATGGAAACAATAGGTTCAAAAGAAAAAAAAGGTTCTCTTATACACTCTGGAGTTTCATATGATAAGATAGATTTAATAAACAACGAGTTTGACGTTGAAAAGATAAAAAAACATTTAAATGAAAACAATGTAAATATGATTTTTATAGGAAGATCTAGAGGATATACATCAAGGAAATCTTTAACCGTTGACAAAATAGACGAAATAATAAAGATAATAAAAGGGATAGACAAAAATATCAATATAATGGTGGACAATTGCTATGGAGAATTTGTAGAAAAGAAAGAACCAACAGAAGTGGGAGCAGATATAGTAGCAGGAAGTTTAATAAAAAACATCGGCGGGGGAATATGTGAAACAGGAGGATATATAGCAGGTAAAAAGGAGTTGATTACAAGATGTGCAGAGAGGTTAACAGCACCAGGTATAGGCAAAGAATGTGGAGCTAGCCTTGGTAAAAACAAAGAAATATTACAAGGACTATACATTGCACCAGTAACAGTAAAGAATGCAATAATGACAGCAACTTATGCAGCAAGACTAGCAATAGAGTTTGGAATTAAAGCTGATCCTGAATTTAATGAAGTAAGAACAGATGTTGTTGAACAGCTTGAAATAGGTAACAAAGATAAATTAATAAAATTCATACAAGAGATACAAGCGAACAGTCCTATTGATAGTTTTGTAACACCGGAACCCTGGGGAATGCCAGGTTATACAGATGAAGTTATAATGGCAGCGGGAACATTTGTATCAGGATCTTCAATAGAACTATCTGCAGATGCTCCAATAAAGGAACCATATATAGCATATTTGCAGGGTGGAATCACATATGAATCAGCCAAACTATCAGTTCTTACAGCATTAGTTAAAAGTTTAGGTGATAACTTATGAGTAAAGTAGTTGTGATTGGAGCAGGACCAGCAGGAATGATTGCTGCTATAGAAGCAAGAAAAAATGGGAATGAAGTAATATTATTAGAAAAGAATAATGAACTTGGAAAGAAACTAAATATAACTGGAAAAGGAAGATGTAATGTAACATATGTTGGAGACAATGAAAAATTCCTAAACAATGTTGTTAATAATCCAAAATTTTTAATAAGTACTATAAATACATTTAATAATATAGATTTAATAAGTTTTTTAAATGAAATAGGAATTGATGTTAAAGAAGAAAGAGGCAGTAGGGTATTTTTAAAATCAGATAATGCAAAAGAGCTTGCAGAAAGGTTTAATAAAAAACTAAAAGAAACAGGAGTACAAATTTCCTATCGAAGTATTGTTAAAGATATAATAAGTGAAAATAATAAAATAAAAGAAGTTATTTTAGATAATGATCAAAAAATCAAATGTGATGCATGCATCATTGCTACAGGAGGAAAAAGTTATCCCGGAACTGGAAGTACAGGAGATGGATATAAAATTGCTAAAAAGTTAGGTCATGAAATTATTAATCCTAAACCAGCACTTGTAGGATTAAAGGTGAAAGAACAAGACGAGTGTAAAAAACTACAGGGACTTAGCTTAAAAAATATAGAAATAAGTATAAAAAAACTGGAAGATAGCAAAATTATTTATAGAGATTTTGGAGAACTATTATTCACACATTTTGGTTTTAGTGGCCCAATAATATTAAGTGCTAGTAGTAAAATAAATGACTACGATGATAGTATAAATAAAGGAAAAATAGAATTGTTAATTGACCTTAAGCCAGCGCTTAGTAAAGAAATGTTATACAAAAGATTAACGAGAGATTTTACAAAATATACTAATAAAAACTATGACAATAGTTTAAATGATTTGTTGCCAAAAAGTATTATACCTGTTATCATTTTAAGAAGTAAAATAAGAGCTGATAAAAAGGTAAATCAAATTACAAAAGAAGAAAAAGAGAACATTGTAAATATAATTAAAGAATTCAAATACATAATTACGGGGTTACTCCCTATCGAAACTGGAATAGTTACTGCAGGAGGAATTTCCACAAAAGAAATTAACCCAAAGACTATGGAGTCAAAAATCATTAAAAACTTGTATTTTGCAGGAGAAGTAATTGATACAGACGCATATACGGGTGGATATAATCTACAAATCGCATTTTCAACAGGATTTGTAGCAGGAAACAATATTAATTAAGGAGGATAAAATATGGAAGAAAAGGTAAAAAAGGAAGCACACAAAACACCAAAATTTACGGTAAATAAAAGAAAAAACAATAACATTGCTCTGGTTATCGTGTTAGCTGTAATTGGAGGAATGATAGGAGGAGTATTAGTATCATTTTTAATAGGAGGAACAACAAATGCCACTGAAAATCCTATTGCAGGAACAGTAGCGAATTCAATAAAAAAATATGAAATTGAACAAACAAATAGTCCTATTGTAGCAGTTGCAGACGCAGTATCAAAGTCTGTTGTAGGAATAAAAGTTAAATATTCAGCCGAAGTATTTAGAGGCTTTTCAACTGAAGCAGAAGGAGAAGGCTCTGGAATAATATACAATAAAGAGGGGTATATAGTTACAAATCATCATGTTATACAAGAAGCCGCAACAAATACAACAGCTAAAATAGAGGTGGTTCTTTCAGGAGCTGAAGAGTGGATACCAGCTACGCTTATAGGATATGATAAAATTACAGATTTAGCAGTTATAAAAATTGAAAAAGAAGGATTAAAGGCAGCAACCTTTGGAAAATCAAAAGATTTAAAGGTTGGAGAAATAGTCGCTGCTATAGGAAACCCATTAGGAAGTGAGTTTGCGGGAACAGTTACATCAGGAGTTATTTCGGCATTAAATAGATCTATTGTAACAGATGGAAGAACATATAAATTAATTCAAACAGATGCAGCTATAAACACTGGAAATAGCGGAGGAGCACTTGCTAATACAAAAGGAGAAGTTATAGGAATAAATACTGTAAAAATAGTAGCAACAGGAGTAGAAGGTATAGGATTCGCAATTCCAAGTGATGAAGCAGTACCAATAATAGAAGAACTTATAAAAAACAAAAAAATTGCTAGGCCAAGTATTGGAATAATGGGAATGAATATTACTGATAGTATGATATCAACATACAAAAATTTAGAACTAGGAATATATGTAAGTGAGGTTATAGCTAAAGGGCCAGCAGAAAAAGCAGGAGTAAAAGCAGGAGATATAATTGTAAAAGCTCAAGATAAGGAAATTACGACAATGGATGAATTAAACAATTTAAAATATTCATATAAAATAGGAGATAAATTTAAACTAACTGTAAAAAGAGAAGGAAAAGAAGTAAATTTAGAAGTAGTATTAGGAGAAGAGTAATAAATGATATATTCATTAAGAGTATCAAATAAAGACGAAATAGAGAAGTATGAAGATGTAGAAATTCTAGCTAAAGGATATTATGAAGAAAAAAAATCAAAATTTCATACTTATGTTTTCTTAATAAATTCAAAAGCAGAAGCAGAAGATATAATAGAAAAATGGAGAGAATTATACAAGGATTCTAGACATTTAGTATATTCATATTCTTTAGAAAATTTATCAAAATACTCTGATGATGGTGAACCTTCAGGTACAGCAGGTAAAGTATTATATACATATTTACAAAATAAACAAATTATAAACACTTTGATAATAGTTGTTAGATACTTTGGCGGAATATTATTAGGTAGCGGGCTTTTGACCAGAGCATATTCTAAGGCCATGTTAGATGCATTAAGAAAATGCGAAGAAGTAGAGTATGAAAAAACAGAGAATATTAAATTGGTATTTAAATATTCAGAAGAAAGTCATATACTAAACAAAATAGAAAAGTTTAAAGGAGAAATAATAAGTAAAGAATACTTAGAAAATGTAATGTTTTCAGCTATTATTCCTGAAAAAAATATTAACAATTTTCAAAAATGGATGAAATAATTTGAAAAAAAAAGAAAGATGGTGTAATGTTTTATACTTCTCTCTTTTTTTGACAAAACTCGATGGAAAAATTTAACAAAAATCATTGAAAAACAAAATATTAGATTATATAATAGCTTCATCGGTTCTGAAATAGGAGGGAAATATGAAAGAAAAATTAAAAGTCATGCTAGTGGATGATAATAGGGAATTTGTGAAAGTGCTGTCAATGTTTATAGATGGGGAGCAAGATATGAATGTGGTTTGTAGTTGTAATGATGGACTAGATGCAGTCAATTTAATGAAGGAACATGAACCAGATGTTGTATTATTAGATATAATTATGCCAGAAAAAGATGGGCTAGCAGTATTAGAAGAAATGCAAAGTAAAATAACAAATAAGCCACTTGTAATTATGATGTCGGCTATAGGACAAGAGAAAATCACACAAAAAGCAGTAGCGTTAGGTGCTACATATTATGTAGTAAAACCATTTGATCTCACAACATTAACAGAAAGAATTAGAGAATTGATTGGAAGTACATCATTTGGAGCAGTGAATGAAAGAGATGCACAAACATATATGTTTTCTGCACAAAAAAGAATGAAAAAAACACCTCCAATTGAAGTTAGAGTTACGAATTTGATACATAATGTAGGAGTCCCTGCACACATAAAGGGATACCAATATTTAAGAGAAGCAATAGTTATGTCGGTAGAAAATGAAGAAGTTATAAATGCAGTTACAAAAACATTATACCCAACTCTTGCAAAAGGATTTAAAACAACTCCATCAAGAGTTGAGAGAGCAATTAGACATGCAATTGAAGTTGCATGGAATAGAGGGCAGATAGAAGTGCATGACAAAATATTTGGATATACAGTAAATTCAAATAAAGGAAAACCAACAAATAGTGAATTCATAGCAATGCTTGCAGATATGCTGAGAATGGAAAGTGCAGAGCTAGGTGAAGCAACAGTATAAAACAAAGAGATTTTTAGTCTCAAAGTCAAATAATGAGGTACAAGTAATAAAAATTACTTGTACCTCTTTTTATTATACTTTTATAGTCGTAAAAAATAATATATTTAAAAATAAAAACTAATATTAGGAAACTGTATTAGTTTTTTTATATTTTTTAGGACAAACAGTTCTAAAAAGGAAATATACGAATATATATATAGTAGGTGAGCATAATTGAACAAAAAACTTATAATATATTATGCATTTTTTTGTACTTTAACATTAATAATTATAATTATTTCTTTAGTAAATATAAAAAGGTGGGAACAACAAAAACAAATTCAAGAGAAAAAAGAAAAAGAGATAAAGGAAGTCAAAAAATATGATAAAGAAAACAAAGTTTCTCGAACAATTAAATTAAAAATAGTTAAGACTGGGGAAGTACAAACCATGGATATGGATGAATATTTAAAGGGCGTTCTTCCATCTGAAATGCCACCTTCATATGAAATAGAAGCTTTGAAAGCACAGGCAGTAGTGGCAAGAACATATGCATATGAAAAGATGAGCAGCAATTCACACGAAGGATTTGATATATGTGATAACTTTGCTTGTTGCCAAGCATATTATAACAAGGAAAAAATAACTGAAATATGGATAGGAAGAGGGTTTGATAAAAAAACAAGAGATAAATATTGGGAAAAAATAAATGAAGCGGTTGATAGTACAAATAATATAGCAATAGTTCATAATGGAGCATTTATAAAAGCATATTTTCATGCTAATAGTGGAGGGAAAACAGAGGCTGCGAGTGAAATATGGGGTAAACAAAAAATATCATATTTAGTACCTGTGGAAAGCAAAGGAGAAGAAGAACATAATTATTATAAGTCTAATGAATCATTCACGGTTAGCGAATTAGAAAATAAAATAAACAGTAAAAATGAAGTGAAGTGTAACATTAGTAACACTAGAAAAGATGAAATTGAGATAATAAGTCATACAGTAAGTGGGAGAGTTAAGAAAGTAAGAATAGGAGAAAATATTTATGAAGCAACACTTGTTAGAACGGCATTAGGTTTAAAGTCAACAAACTTTTCAGTAGAAAAGAAAGATAATAAAATAGTGTTTAATGTTATTGGATATGGGCATGGTGTAGGAATGAGTCAAACAGGTGCAAATTATTATGCTAAAGAAGGATATATATATGACCAAATTATAAAACATTATTATACAGGTGTTGATGTTGTAAGAGCAGAACAACAAGAAGAGTAAAAGGAGGAATA
>CAYXLQ010000016.1:0-19003 GCA_964465775.1 uncultured Clostridiaceae bacterium | reverse complement strand
GTCTAATACTTATATATAATTTCTACTATTGTAGATAGGATTATGTTGTTTTAAATAAATAAGTTTACTATTTATATATAGTTAAATAATTATACTGTGGCTATAAAAAAATGTACAAAGAGGTTTTTTGACATTCTGAAAAAATATTAATAGTATATGGAAAACTTTAAACGGTTATAGATTTAAAGTTTTATAAAAAATATTATAAATAGTTTAACTAAAAATAAAAAGGGAGAAACAATCATGAATGAACACAGAAAAATATTAGAAAGTATTTTAAAAGATAATTATAAAAACATACTTGACCTAGGAAGTGGTAAAACAAGCATGTCTTTTTTATTAGAAAGATTTAAAGAGAGTAAAATAACAGGAATATGTTATCCTGGAGATAATAGAAAAACAGACAAAATAAAAGAAGAATGTGTAGGTAAGTATGAATTAATGGAACTTGATATATGTAAGAAGAGCTTAGACAAAGAATTTGACTTAATTCTTTGCCATTTGCTATTTGGTGAAGCAGTTAAGTTTGGAAATACTGTGAAAGATATGGCCAGTAAGGTTTTTAATTTGAATGGTGAAAAAATATTAGTTGTAGATTATTTAGAAGATCCAGAAATAGATTTTGAATTATTAATTAGTGTAGCGATATCTAAAGGTTATTATATTATTAAAAAAGAAATCTTTAAGAAAGAACAGGCAGAAGAATACAGTAGTTTTATAGGTGAAAACTATATAGCAATATTATTTAAAAGAATAGATAAGAAACAATAATTCTATCTATTCTTTGTTTTGTAAAACATATTACATATTGTATAAAAAAGTTTAAAAGGATGTTTTTTTAAAACTTTACTCTTACAGATATTGACAAAGAAAAGATAAAGGAATATAATAATCGTTATTAATGAGAAGTGTTATCATTAAGGAGAAGTTATGAAAAAAAGAAATACAAAGCAAAGGGATAAAATTCTTGAGCTGTTAATAAGTAAAAAGAAAGAACATTTAACAGCACTTGAAATAGTAGAATTATTAAGTGAATTCAATATAGGACAAGCAACAATATACAGGAATTTAATCTTATTTGAAAAAGAAGGATTATTAAGAAAATATGTGGGTAATGGAGAAAAAACTTGTTATCAATACATTGAAACACAAGAAGAATGTAAAGGCCATTATCATATTATTTGTGAAGAATGTACACAAACAATACATACAGATATAGAAAATATAAATAGCATAGAAAATGAATTAAAGAATAATATGGGATTTAAATTAAATAAAGAAAAAATAGCATTGTATGGCATATGCAATAAATGTAAGTGAGGTAAACATGAAAAGAATTATAATAACTTTTGGTATAATGTTTTTAGTTATGATATTAATACTAGTAATAGCTTTTAATATAAAAAATGAAAAGCCTACAAATAGTGAAGAGAAAATAAAGATAGTGGCAACATTATTTCCACAGTACGATTTTGCAAAACAAATTGGTGGAGATTTAGTAGAGGTAAGTTTATTACTACCACCTGGAACAGATGTACATACATATGATCCTACTCCTAAAGATATAGTAAGTATTAATAAAAGTAATATATTTTTATATACGGGCTCACAAATGGAACCATGGGCATCAAACATAGCACAAAATTTGAACGATGATCTAAGGATTGTAGATGTAGCAGCAGGAATAGAATTGCTTGAAGGAGAAGAAGCACATGATGAAGATTTACATGAAGGAGATCATGATGAAGACGTACACGACCATGACCATGAAAAAGATCCGCACATTTGGTTAGATATAAATAATGCTAAAGTAATGGTAAAAAATATTTGTGAAAAACTGTGTGCAATGGATAACATCAATTCGGATGTATATACAAAAAATGCTGAAGAATATATAAAAAAACTTAGTGAATTAGATAATGATTTTGAACGAACAATAAATAATGGAAAGAGAAAAAAAATAGCTTTTGGTGATAAATTTGCTTATTCATATTTTATAAATAGATATAAAATAGATTATATTAGCGCTTATGAAGGATGTTCTGAAAGTGCAGAACCAAGTATTTCTAAAATAATAAGTATTGAAAAAGATATAAATAAGGAAAAAATACCGGTAATATTTTACGAATCATTATCTGAAGGTAAAATAGCAAAAAATATAGCAAATAAGACTGGAATAAAAGCTCTTGTTTTTAGTAGTGTTCATAATGTTTCTAGTGAAGAACTAAAGAATGGAATAACATATATAGATATAATGGAACAAAACAGAATAAACTTGGAAAAGGCAGTAAATTAAGGAGTGAAACAATTGGATATTATTAAAGTTTCAAAGGTTACGTCTTCATATAATGGACATGTAGCAGTAGAGAATATAGATTTTAAAATAAAAGAAGGAGATTTTGTATGCCTTGTAGGTGAAAATGGATCTGGTAAAAGTACAATAATAAAAAATATTATAGGTATGCACAAATATGAAAAAGGGAATATAGAAGTAAACTGTAAAAAAGAAGAAATATCATATTTAGAACAGTTCAATATGAAAGATATTGACTTTCCGGGAACAGCAAAAGAAATTATAATGACAGGTTTACAAAAACCAAAAGGAAGATTATTTTATAATAAAGAAGATTATAAATTACTAAAAAGTATAAGTGAATTACTTAATATAAATACCATACTTAATAAAAGAATTGGAGATTTGTCTGGTGGACAAAGACAAAGAGTAATGCTTGCAAGAACTGTAATTGGTGCACCTAAAGTGCTAATATTGGATGAACCATGTTCAGGGCTTGATATAAAAATGATAAGAGAATTTTATAAAATATTATATCAATTAAATAAAGATAAAAAAGTTACAATTATTATAGCTACTCATGATACAAATGAATTAGAAAAAATATTTAAAGATATAGATATAAGAGTAATTGAAGTGGCAAAAAAGGTAATGTTTGACGGAAACATTAAGAATTGGAAGGGATTATAATGCAAGAATTATTAGAAATGTTTAGCTATTCATTTGTTAAAGATGCCCTAGTTTGTGGAATTGCAGTTTCCTTGTCAGCAGCTTTAATAGGAATAATATTAGTATTGAAAAAATATTCTATGATAGGACATGGACTTGGTGAAGTAGCTTTTGCATCAATATCTCTAGCGGTAGCTTTTGGGATATCACCACTTTATATATCTGTACCATTAGTAATAATAGCTTCTTTTATTATCATGATGATTAGTCAAAAAAGAGGAGAAGAAGGCGACATTGCAATAGCGCTGGTATCTTCTGGAGCACTTACTTTTGGTGTAATTATAACAGCAATAACTAAAGGATTTAACATTGATGTATATAATTACATGTTTGGTAGCATACTAGCAGTTACAAAGCAAGATGTTTTGTTAAGTGTAATATTAAGTATAGCGATAATTGTAATATATATAGTATTTTATAATAGAATTTTTATGGTAACATATGATGAAAAATATGCAAAATCCAAAGGCATAAATACAACATTTTATCAATTTTTAATATCATTAATAACTGCATTAATTGTGGTAGTTGGTATGAAAATAATGGGAACACTATTAATTTCTAGTTTAATTGTTTTTCCTGCACTAATTTCGAAAAAACTTACAAAAAGTTTTAAAGGAATGGTTATAATGTCTGGATTCATTTCTATAATTTGTTTTATAATAGGATTAACATTTTCGTTTATACTTAATTTACCAACGGGAGCTAGTATAGTTACGGTATATATTATATTACTATTTGTTTCTAACATTAGTATGAAATTTTTAAAATATTAATGAATGAAAGATCTTTAGGTGACACATAATATGAAAGTATAGAAATATATAAATTAGGAGGTGATAATAATGAAAAAGATTTACAAAATAACATTATTATTAATATTAATTATAAGTGTAGGTAATGTAGTTATAGCAACCGTAGCACCAGATACGAATACTCCAAATGAAATTGCTCCTGCTAGAGATGAAACAGGCGGAGTAACGCCAAATTCAGCTGTGCCAAATGCAGATAGCGTTGCTCCGGATGCTAACGTAACTGAACCAAGAACAAATGATAGCATGACAAATAATGCTGAAGATGACAATGTTACAGACGCAACGCCATTTAACAATGAAGTCCAAACACCTGTTACAACACAAGCAGAAGATGTAGTGGAAGATTTAACAGGCATGGGTGACAATGATGATAATGACGATAATGTAAATACTGGTATAGTAGTTACAGTTGTTGCAGTAACAGCATTAGCAATAGGTCTTGTTACATATTATTTTATTAAAAATAAAGATTAATAAAATTTAAAGGTTAATAATAAAATACACATTAAATATTAAACAAAAGTGTTTAATACTTAGATGTGTGTTTTTGTTTTATATATAATAAAAAACATTGTAAAAAAAGCACGTTCGAATGCAATTGACAATGGTTTACTGCCCAATTATAATAAAGTAAAAGATGGAGGAGGAATATTATAAAGGTTTGTACATACTTATATATTAAAGAAATTATTAAAAATATGAATTATGATAGTATAATTGATTTTTTTAATGTTAAAGGGGCAACAAGCAAAATAAACCCCTTGAAAAAAACATTAATTTATATATTTGAAAATGATAATTTTGAAAACAAAAGGCTAGTTAATTATATATTTAAGAATACTACTAAACCATTGGTTAATACAGGGCATTATTTTATTTCATCAAAAAATAAAAGTGTTTTTATTGGAAATATATTAAATCTAACTTTAAAAAACAATAAAAATATTAGAAATGAATTATTAATCTATGAGCTTATAAGTATTGCGTTAGCAGATGTTGTTATTATAAATAAAGTAAATAATATAAAACTAGGTTTTGAATTACTAGACTTTGCACTTGATTTGGGTAAGGATGTTTATGCTGTACCAGGAGATATATATAATAGTGATAGTTATTTATCAAATTATTCTATAAAGACTGGAGCGGTTCCAATATGCACTAAAAGAGATGGCATGGAGATATTGTTACAGAATTATCATAAAAAATAATTGTAATATTGTATTTTGTATGTTTATATAGTAGAATGATATACGAGGTGAGCTAAATGCCGTCAAAAAACGATGAAAAAAGAAAAGGAAATAAAATTAAGCTTAAAAGACTAGGGTTAAGAGCTAAAACTACTAAATCCGGTAAAACAGAAAAGATAGATAATAATAATAAAAAGAACACAAAAAGAAAAAAGATAGGCTGGAGAGTATTTAAAATTTTATTGTTTACGATGCTAGGGCTAGGTGTAATAGGAACAGGCGTTGTAATAGGAGTTTTAACAGGAATTATAGATAAAACTGAAAATGTTGATCTAGCACAATTGCAAAGTCAAAAACTAACATCATTTATATACGATACTGAAGAAAAAGAAATTGCAGCATTATTTAGTGAAGAAAACAGAATAAATATAAGTTATGAAAAAACTCCTAAATACTTAATAGATGCAGTAGTATCTATTGAAGATGAAAGGTTTTGGAAGCATAACGGAGTCGATATAAAAAGAACAGGAGCAGCAATAGTAACGTATATATTTAATGGAGGAAATTCTTCGTTTGGTGGAAGTACGATTACACAACAGCTTATAAAAAACTCAACAGGAGATAAAGAAGCAGACTGGACTAGAAAAATTAGAGAATGGTACAGGGCTATTAGTTTAGAGAAAAAATTAGAAAAAGAAGATATATTAGAATCATATCTTAATACTATATATCTAGGTGCTGGCGCATCAGGAATAGAAGTTGCATCACATACATATTTTAACAAAAGTGTAACTGAAGTAAACCTTGCAGAAGCAGCAACACTTGCTGCAGTTATTCAGCTTCCTGAAACATACAATCCTTACAGGGGAGAAGAAGCAGCTAAAAAACTTAAAAAGAGAAAAGAAATAGTACTAGCTAAAATGTTAGAACTTAAAAAGATTAATAAAGAAGAATATGAAGAAGCATTAAAATATGAAATAAAATATGAAAAGGGTAAAATAGCAACAGGAACAACTTATACATATTTTGTTGATGCAGTTATTGAATCGGTAGCAGCAGACTTAATGGAAAAGCAGAATGTAAGTAAAGAAATGGCATTACAAATGTTATATGGAAATGGATACAAAATATATACAACTCAAGTTCCTAGCGTACAAAAATCCATTGATGAAGCATTTTCAAATAAAAGTTGGTTTTATAATGATAAAGCGGGAACCTTCATGCAAGCAGGTATGGTTATAATTGATAACAGTAATGGTAATGTAGTAGGTTTAAGCGGAGGAGCAGGAGAAAAAGAAACAGACAGAAGTTTCAATAGGGCAACTCAAGCAATAAGACAACCAGGTTCAACATTTAAACCAATATCAGCATATGGTCCGGCATTTGAAAGAGGGATATCATACCCTGGCATGGGAATTGATGATTCGCAATTAACTGTTGGAAAGTGGACACCTAGAAACTATTATGGGTATTTTAATGGATATGTATCTGCTAGAAGTGCGATAAACCTATCTATGAATATACCTGCAGTTCGTACACTACAAAGTGTAGGAGTAGATTATGGATATGAATTTGCTAAAAAATTGGGAATATCTACTCTTAATAAGAATGATAAAACATTATCATTAGCACTAGGCGGATTGAATAGGGGAGTAACAGTATTAGATATGACAGGAGCATATTCGGTTTTTGCTAATAATGGAATATATTTAGAACCAAGATTATACACAAAGGTAGTAGACCCTAATGGTAAAGAAATATTATCTAATAAAGAAAGTGCACAGAGAGTTATGAAAGATACCGCGGCTTATTTAATAACAGATTGTTTAAAAACTGTTGTAACTACTGGAACAGCTACATCAACAAGACTTGGTGGTGGAATGGAAACAGCAGGAAAAACAGGAAATACAAATGATGATAAAGACCAATGGTTTGCAGGATATTCTCCATACTATACAGCAGTTGTATGGAATGGATATGATCAACCAAAATCAATAAATAGACCTTATCCATATACAAGTATGAGAGTATGGACAGATGTTATGAAAAAAGTACATTCTAGTTTAGCAGCAAAAGGATTTACAAGACCAAGTGGCATAGTATCAGCAACGGTATGTACACATTCAGGTAAAATACCTACAGAAGCATGTAAACTATATGGAGGAGTGATAAAAACTGAAATATTCGGAAGTGGAACAGTTCCTACAGATACATGTGATGTGCATAAAATGGCAACTATTTGTAAAGTAACAGGAAAGATAGCAAATGAACATTGCCTGGAAACAGAAGAAAAGGCATACATAACTAGAGATACACAACCTAAAATAAAACCAAGGGATTGGAACAGAATGATTATAACTGACAAGTGTACACTTCATAGTAAGAGTAGCGCAGAAGAAGATAATGGAAATGTAAATCCATATAATTAGGAAATAAATAAAACAAAGGGTAATATAAAACTTACCCTTTGTTTTATTTATAATATGATACTTAAATATCAAAAACACTTTTAATTTTTTCTATAATGCCAAACTTGTATTTAACTTCTTTTTTGTTACAAAGAATATCGTTTTCCTTATTAGCAACTTGTTCACCAGCAATCTCATTTAAAATTATAGAACTATCATACGAGTAAGGAAAAACAAGAGACCACCAATTTTCTCCTTTTCCATCTCCCAAGACTATTTGAACAGAATCATAAATACCAGAAGGCATAGTAAGGCTATCTGAAACTTTTTCATCATATGATATGTTTCCAAGCTTAATATAAGAGGAGTAACTAAAAGAATTTGTAGAAAGTGTATTTTTAGTCAAATTTAATATTTCCTCAACATGTGAAGTAATAATGTTTTTACTATCGTTTTTATCTAATGTTTCTTCAGCAGTATTTTTATAAAGATTCGCTACATAATTATCTATATTTTTTGCCACTTTATATTTTATAAGTTGGTCATCAATAGAATCACTATTCGCAACTACATGTATTCGAAAAAAGCTTTCTTTAATATTTTGATTACTTAAAGAAGTAAATATTATTAAAAAATTCAAAATTATAAATGCAAAAATTGCAATATATATAGGAGTTATTTTTATCATAAATTTATCACCAATAGTATTATGAACATATTTTCCAAAATTATACAAAACTGTATAAAAAACTTCGTTGACACTGCTTAGTGACAGATGATAAAATTGTAATATAACTAAGGAGGAATAAAAATGAGAAAAATAAAACTATGCTGCTTTACAGTAAATACGACACATGCTTTGATAATAGCAAATAATTTTATAGAAAGGAAGTTAAGCAATGTTAAAATAATTTATATTAATGAAAGAGAAGAGACTAAAAAAATTAAAAAAATAATTAATAAATTTTATAAAAATATGCAAAATCGCATGTACTATTCTGAATGGCTAAATGAAGATATATTGAATGATTATTCAAATGAAGAATTTGTGTTTGTGGTACATGGAAAAGAACAATTCGTAGAAAATGCTAATAAATTTCTAGATATAAATGAATTTAATGGATATATCATAAATTGTTATGATGTATATGATATAAAAAAGGAAGTAAATGAAATAATTGATAATCATGATTATTATATGAATACTACAGGAGTAGTTAAGAAAGAGATATGTAAAAGTCTAAATGAAGTTTCTAAAAAAGAAGATAAAAATGAGAATATTATATAAATTAAAACTAGGCCCAAAAACTTAAGGCCTAGTTGTTTATATTATTTATTTGATAATTTGTTGTTTGTAGACGAAGCGCCTGAAAGCTTCTCCCATCCTTTTATATTAGAACGTTTTATTGCTCCGAAAACATGTTCTCTTACTCTAGGAATATCTTTCCTCATAGATTTTAGAAGATCTGTCATATAATCTCTTTTCGTAAAGCCGTCAGCAGGGCAACATTTTCCCATAACAGGATAGTTTTTCTGTTTAGCGACAGAACGAATAAGTTTCTCTTCGACATATATCATAGGTCTAATGGTTTTAACATTACTTCTGCTTAAATACGTTACCGGTGCAAATGTATGTACTTTGCCATTTAAGAACAAACTCATTAAAAACGTTTCCATTAAGTCATCCATGTGATGACCTAGAGCTATTTTATTACATCCGTGCTCAGCAGCCAAACTGTTTAACATTCCTCTCCTCATATTAGCACATAAAGAACAAGGATTTTTCTCTTTACGTATGTTGAAAACAACATCTGCAATATTTGAATTATATATTAAATATTCAATGTCTAACTCTTGACATAGTTTTTCTAATTCATCAGTTTTAAATGTATCGCTACCAGGATGTATACTAATTGCCATTATATCAAATTTCTTAGTATAAAATTTTTTTAAATAATATAGGGTGTATAAAAGCGTAATACTATCTTTTCCACCTGATAAACCAACAGCGATTTTATCACCGTCATCTATCATTTCAAAATCATCTATAGCTTTACGAGATTTTCCAATAATTTCTTGTAACATTATAATTCCTCCCAGAATGCTATTATACAAAAATATATTATTAATGTCTATAAAATGATAGAAAAAAGAATAAATCAAAAGAAATTACTTGACATAAAACAAGAGGAGTGTTATAATAAATACAGTTGTAAATAAAAAAGAAAAAATAATTTTAAGTCTGTAGTTAGTTAATTTGTTAGCGGCTCGCAAGAGCCATTAATATATATGTTTTAATCTGGGTGCACATTAGGTGCGCTTATACAAAGTATTAATATATTTTGTATCTTACGGATTAAAACGCTCTCCTTTAGCACCTTGGTCTCATCAGCCAAGGTGCCTCAAAAACAAATTGATTTATATATATGAAAAAAGTTACGATTATTCGTAACTTTTTTCCATTATATAATTAAATAACTATTGAGATATCATATTCTTCAAGCCACATATTTATTTGAATTAAATATGCTAGTGTTTGAGGGTAGGTCATTAGTTGCCCAAACCAATTTTCAGTTATATAATTACCATTGTTTGAAATAATACCTTCAACATACTCTTTATCTATTAATGAAAGTAAAGGGCTAGATTGATTGTTTATAATTTTAATAATATCATTCTTAACTAAATTTAAATATGTACTATCATAAGTTTTAGGAAATGGTGATTTCTTTCTATAAACAATATCTTTTGGAAGTTCTCTTTCAAAAGCTTTACGTAACACATATTTTTCAATAGGTTCATTACTATGTATTAATCCAAGTTTATAAATTGCTGGAAGGTTATATATATACTCAAAGATTCTATAATCTGCAAAAGGTACTCTTATCTTAATTCCTGCATATTTAGCTGAGCAATTAGCCCTTTCTAAGAGCGTGTTCATAAACCATTTAATAGTCAAGTAATTTATTTTACGAAACTTGTTTTCAAAGTCATCATTACTATTTAATACAACTTTATTAATGGTATTATCATAACTTTCTTTAATATATTCTTTTAGATTATAATTTTTACATAAACCCTTTTTTAATATACTTTCTCTAAGATTTTCTGATAATGCCCACGGGAATGTAGAACTGCTTAGAAGCTTATCTTTGTAGTACCAAGGATATCCCCCAAATATTTCATCAGCACATTCTCCAGAAATAGCAATGTTAAAACCATATCTTTTTATAGCCTTAGAAAAAGCCAATAAAGAAGTATCGATATCTGCCATACCAGGCATATCCCTCGAAATCATTGAATCTTTAAGTAAATGATGCAAATCTTCACTAGAAAAACTTATAAAGTTATGTTTTGTTTTTAAATAATTTTTCATTATATTTACATATTCAAAATCTTCAGTTGGTTGATATGCATTAGATTTAAAAGAATCTTTATTACCATTAAAATCAATTGAAAATGTATTAAGTAATGATGTTTCTTCTTTTGCAAGATACGATAATATACTAGAATCAAGTCCACCAGAAAGCATAGTACAAACAGGTATGTTAGATTCTAGTTGTTTTTTTAAAGAATCTGATACTAAAAACTTGGTTTTATCAATGGCTGTATTAATATCATCTTTATTGCTTTCTGTTTTTAAGTCCCAATAACATTTTGTAATAAATCCAGATTCTGAAAAGGTGCCATAATGTCCGGCTTCTAATTCATATATATCTTTAAAAAATGTATTACCTGGATTGTGAGCAGGTCCAAGACTAAATATCTCCATTATTTCTCTTTGACCTATAACTGCTTTGACAAATGGATGCTTTAATAACATTTTAATTTCAGAAGCAAAAATAAAAGTATGATTTGTGATGGTGTAATAAAGAGGTTTAATTCCTAAGCGATCTCTTGCTATAAAAACAGAGTTGTCTTTGTCATTGTATATGCAAAATGAATAAACGCCATTAAACATATTTAAACAATTTTCTTTATATTTTATATAGCATTCTAGTATTAATTCAACATCAGAAGAATTATTAGCATTTTGATTATTATCTGAAATTTTTTCTTTTATTTCATTACTATTGTAAAGCTCACCACTAAAAACTATAGTATAAGTAATATTGTTTTGTGTTTTTGTATATGGTTGACTTATATTTAACAATTCATGTAAACTAATTCTACTATGTCCCATGGCCATACAATTATTAATGTAGTGATTATTAGTACTTTTTACAGAATTACTCATTCCAATTATGATTTCATCATTTTTTACTTTCTCATCTATATTTATATATCCATATATTGTGCACATATGACCTCCTAAAAATACTCATAATTTATATATATGCAAGGGGCTAAAGGGTTATACGTGATGGTAAAAAATTACAATTAAAAAAGTGTAACAAAACGCTTGATTTCATAGGATTCGTGATATATACTAAGGAAGAATAGAGCTGTTAGTTTAAGAATAACTATTCTAAAAAAATTAAAAAGGTGGAGAACTTTATGAGTAAAACTTATGTATTAACTAAAAGCGCTTTGCTTAGTTCACCTGACGTGCTACAAAGAATTGGTAATGGGGAGAATAAAGTTGTTGTACCCAAGGCAGTTCTTGATGAGCTTTATATCCTCCGGGGAACAATGGAGCCTACAACCAGGTTTATGGCGGATACTTTATTTGAGTTTCTTGACAGTATGGATATCCAGAAGCTCACTAGTGAAGAAGGACATAAGCTGGAAGATGGAAGTACTATAATGGTTGCAGGTAATCATGTGCAACGAGAAATAAAGATTGAAGGCATAACATCATCTCAAAAACGTATATTGCAAGTAGCAGATGGTTTAAAAGCGAAAGGTGAAAATGTAATTATTATTAGTAATAATCCAATATTCAGAATGAATGCTAAAATAATGAACCTTAAAGCAGAAGAAATTAAAGATAAGTTTTTCCCTAAGTTTGAGTTTCAGTATCAAGGATGTGTTAATATAAGCGACCTAGCCATGGATTTTACAGAATTTAAAAAGGAAGAAGGTTATATTAGTGTAAGTGACATCTGTGGCTACGAAGAAATTGAATGGACGCATAATATGTATGTTGTTATGAGAAATATCAAAGGACAACAAGTTTTAGGGATTCATAAACATGGCAAGATTTACTCGATATATCCTAATCTAAAGGCCTGGGAGATGGAACCTAAAAACATGAAGCAGGCAGCATATATGGATGCTCTTTTAGATCCTGTAAGTAAAACTCCTATTGTAATTACAAAAGGATTAGCAGGAACAGGAAAGACTCTTTTAGCTTTAGCTGCTGCACTTCAAGGGGTAGAAAACGGAGAATATAAGCAAATTATTATCTGTAGGTCAGTTGCGGGTAAGGTAGGACAAAAGGACGAAGAAGTGGGCTACTATAAAGGTGACAAGAATGAAAAAATGCTCAACTATGTTAAAGGAATAAGAGATAACTTAGAAGTATTATTGGAAAACAAAGAGTTTAGATCAACAGATGGTATTCATAAAGACATGACAAATGGATTCTTTGAACTTGAAGATTTTATAGAAGCAAACATTATAGACATTCAACCTATTGTGGATATAAGAGGAAGAAGCTTCAGAAAATGTTTTTACATCATTGATGAAGTTCAAAATCTACATCCGGCCTTTATGAAATCTATACTTTCTCGTACGGGCGAAGGAACAAAAGTAGTCATATTAGGAGACCCAACTCAAATAGACAGAGAAACACTCACTCAAAGATATAACGGGTTAGTCTACTCTTCAGAACTATTAAAGGGTAACGATAAGTGTAAACAAATTACATTCCCTGAGAAAAAAGATATTGTTAGATCTGAAACAGCTGGTATAATAGCAGCCCTTTTTATGTAATAATAGAAGGAGCCTAGAAAAATCTAGGCTCCTTTGTTGCATATTTCAAGAGTATTACATTTTTGTTAGACTTCTGTCTAAACATTGACACAAAACAATCAATATAGTAGAATTATAACAGATATGAATGAATGGAAAGAGGTAGAAATATGGGACTTACAACATCAACAGAAATGTTTAAAAAAGCATACGAAGGTAAGTATGCAATAGGAGCATTTAACGTAAATAACATGGAGATAATTCAAGGTATAATGGAAGCTGCGGCTGAAACAAATTCACCAGTAATATTACAAGTGTCAAGTGGTGCTAGGAAGTATGCAAATCCAATATATTTAAGAAAGTTAGTAGAAGCTGCAATTGAAGATGCTAAAGCTAAAGGAAGAGAGTTAGATGTAGTTCTTCATTTAGATCATGGAGATACATTTGAACTATGTAAGGATTGTATAGATAATGGTTTTACATCAGTTATGATAGATGGATCAAAATATAGTTTTGAAGAAAATATAGAACTTACTAAAAAAGTTGTTGATTATGCTCATCAGTACGGAGTAGTAGTAGAAGCAGAACTTGGAAAATTAGCAGGAATAGAAGATGAAGTAAATGTATCAGAAAAAGAGGCCAGTTTTACAAGTCCGGATGAAGCAGTTGAATTTGTTAAAAGAACAGGATGTGATTCGCTTGCGATAGCAATCGGAACAAGTCATGGCGCATATAAATTCAAAGGAGAGGCAAAACTTCGCTTTGATATATTGGAAGAGATATCTAACAAGTTGCCAGGTTATCCATTAGTATTACATGGAGCGTCTTCTGTACCAGAAGAATTTGTAAATATGTGTAACAAATATGGTGGAAGTATTCCAGGAGCAAAGGGTGTACCAGAAGAGCTACTTAGAAAAGCAACAACTTATGGAGTATGTAAAATAAATATAGATTCAGATATACGTCTTGCAATGACAGCAAATATTAGGGAAGTATTTAATAATAATCCTGAAGTGTTTGATCCAAGAACATACCTTGGAAAGGCTAGAGAAGCAGTGAAAGATATGGTTAAGCATAAAATACAAAATGTACTAGGGTCTGAAGGAAAAATGTAAGAAGGAGATATAAAATGGTGGATAAAAAAGCATCCAAAATTAGAAGATTTAAAGTGAACGGAGCAGTGTTGGCCACGAGGCTAACATTGCTAGTTTTGGTTGTAGCAGGAGGATTAACTATATATAATAACATCAAGAAAACTAATCATGTAAAAATTATAGAAGATAGTGCCTTTGTAGATGAAAATGGAATATCTAATATGGTAACTGGTGTTAAAGATGGAGCTGTATATAATTCTTCGGTAAAACCTCTGGTAAAAGTTAATGCTAAGAAAATAACGTTAACCAAAGATGGAAAAGAAATAACTTTTAGAAATGGTAAAACAATAAAAGATTTTGGAAGCTATATTTTAATAGTTGAAAATGATAAAGGAGAAATTGACACTATATATTTTGACATAGAATATTAATGTTATATAAATTTATTAAAAAGGGTGGAGAAGATGTATGAAAAAATGTAGTCATTGTAATGGACAAGCAGTAGAGGATAAGGTAGTAGAAATAGCCAAGAAATATAAAGCGGTAAAAGGTGGAATAATGGAAGCACTTCATGAAGTGCAAAATGAATATGGATACATATCAGAGATTAATCAAAAGTATTTATCAGACAAAATGGGTATTCCCTTATCTGAGATATATGGAATTATTACCTTTTATTCAAGATTTTCACTTGTACCAAAAGGTAAATATAATGTGCAAGTTTGCATGGGAACGGCCTGTTATGTAAAAGGAGCAGAGGCAGTAATAGAAGAATTCAAGAAAAAGTTAGCAATAGATATTGGTGGAGTAACAGAGGATGGAACATTTTCATTAGAGTCGGTTCGTTGTATTGGAGCATGTGGATTAGCTCCGGCCATAGTAGTAAATGAAGAAGTCGTTGGTAAAGTTACACCGGAAATGGTACCAGAAATCATAAACAAATACAAAAATAAGGAGGGCAACTAGTATGAAAAAAACAATTGAAGAATTAGATCAGATAAGGGAAAACATGAAGAAGAGTATGAAAAACATACGAATTATGATATGTGCTGGTACTGGATGTACTTCTTCAAAAAGTGATCTGATTATTTTAAATTTAGAAAAAGTAGTAAAAGAGAAGAAATTAAACGGAATAAAAATTTCTAAAACTGGATGCTTTGGTTTTTGTGCTAAAGGACCAATTGTGGTAATTGAACCAACTGGTATATTTTATGAACAAGTGACGCCAGAAGATGCAGAAGAAATTATAAATGCAATTGAAAACAATAAGTATGTTGAAAGATTAATGGCTAAAGAGGAAGATAAACTAGTAGAAAAATGGAATGAACTTAATTTTTATAATAAACAACAAAGATTAGCACTTAAAAATTGTGGTTATATAAATCCAGAGGAAATAGATGAATATTTAGCAGTCGATGGATACAAGGCTTTAGAAAAAGTTTTAAAAGAGTGTACAGGTGACGATATAATTAAAATTCTAAATGAATCAGGACTGCGTGGAAGAGGAGGAGCGGGATTCCCTACGGGCAGAAAATGGATGTTTGCAAAAGAAGTAGACGACGATGTGAAGTATGTAGCTTGTAATGCGGATGAAGGAGATCCGGGAGCTTTTATGGATAGAAGTATTCTAGAAGGAGATCCACACTCGGTTTTGGAAGCTATGGCTATAGCTGGATATACAATAGGATCAAATCAAGGATATATATATGTAAGGGCAGAATATCCTATTGCAGTAAATAGATTAAAGAAAGCAATAAAAGATGCTAAAGGATACGGGCTGTTAGGAGATAATATTTTAGGAACAAAGTTTTCCTTTGATATTGAAATAAAACTTGGAGCAGGAGCTTTTGTATGTGGAGAAGAAACAGCTCTTATAAATTCTATTGAAGGTAAAAGAGGAGAACCTAGGCCAAGACCTCCATTTCCAGCAGTTAAAGGAATATTCAATCAACCAACGTTATTAAACAATGTTGAAACGTATGCCAATATTTCTAGTATAATTCTAAGAGGAGCAGACTGGTATAGTAATATAGGAACAGAAACAAGTAAAGGAACTAAAGTATTTGCGCTTGGAGGAAATATAAATAATGTAGGACTTGTTGAAGTGCCTATGGGAATTACATTAAGGGAAATAGTAGAGGACATAGGTGGAGGTATTCCAGGGGACAAAGCATTTAAGGCTGCTCAAACAGGAGGACCAAGCGGAGGCTGTATACCAGCATCATTAATTGATACAAAAATAGATTATGAATCATTAGCAGAAATTGGTTCCATGATGGGGTCTGGTGGACTTATTGTTATGGATGAAACTAAATGTATGGTTAATCTTGCAAAGTTCTTCTTGGAATTTACTGTTGAAGAATCTTGTGGGAAATGTACACCATGTAGAATTGGAACAAAAAGAATGCATGAAATACTTTCTAGAATAACAGAAGGAGAGGGAAGAAAAGGAGATATTGAACTTTTAGAAGAACTTGCAAGTTCAATTAGAAAGTCTTCGCTATGTGGACTTGGACAAACAGCTCCAAACCCAATACTTAGCACTCTTAAATATTTTAGAGAAGAATATGAAGCACATATAAACGATAAAAAGTGTCCTGCAGGCGAATGTAAAAAACTATTAGATATAATAATTAATCCTGATAAATGTAAAGAATGTGGGCTTTGTACAAAAGTATGTCCAACAAATGCAATTGAAGGTGAAGTTAGAAAAGGGCCATTTAAAATAAATCAAGGAAAGTGTATTAAATGTGAAGCGTGTATAGCAAAATGCCCATTTAATGCTATAAGCAAGTAGAGGTGGTGAAATATGAGTAAAAAAATAATAAAATTTATAATAGACGGAAATGAAGTAGAAGTAAAAGAAGGAGAAACTATATTAGATGGTGCTAGAAAATTAGGGATAGATATTCCAACCCTTTGCTTTTTAAAGGAGATTAACGAAGTAGGAGCCTGTAGAATGTGTCTTGTAGAAGTAGAGGGCGCAAGGGGCTTAGTTACATCTTGTGTCCATCCTGCAACAGAAGGGATGATAGTAAAAACTAATACTCCTGAAGTTAACAAATCAAGGAAAATGACACTAGAATTACTACTTTCAAACCATAATAAAAAATGCTTAACTTGTGTAAGAAATACAAATTGTGAGCTGCAAAATTTATCTAAACGTTTTGGATTAGAAGATATAAGATTTACAGGTGAAAAGACTAAAGTTGTAATTGATGAAAGTTCAAAATGTATTGAAAGGGATACTTCTAAATGCATACTTTGTGGAAGATGTGTAAGTATATGTTCTAATGTACAAACGGTTTCAGCACTTACTAGAGTACAAAGAGGATTTAATACATATGTTGGAATAGCAGAAGATATGGAAATAGCTCAATCTACGTGCGTTGGTTGTGGACAATGTGTAGTAAACTGTCCTACAGGAGCATTAAAGGAAAAGGACGTAATATCAGAAGTGGTTGAAACAATAAATGATCCTGAAAAAATTGTAATAGTGCAAACAGCTCCTTCAATTAGAGCAGCGCTTGGAGAAGAATTTGGATTACCAGTTGGAACGTTAGTAGAAGGGCAAATGGTTACAGCATTAAAAAGAGCAGGATTCAACAAGGTATTTGACACTGACTTTGCAGCAGATGTAACTATAATGGAAGAGGGAGCAGAGTTCTTAAAAAGGTTGGAAAAGAATGAAAATATACCAATGATAACATCTTGTAGTAGTGGATGGATAACTTTTGCTGAAAAATTCTTTCCTGATTTATTAGCACACTTATCTACAACTAAATCGCCTATGTCAATTATGGGAACACTTATAAAAACAGATTATGCTAAAAGGAAGAAAATTGATCCTAGTAAGATATATTCAGTAGCAATAATGCCATGTAGTGCAAAAAAAGCAGAAATAGTTAGACCTGAACTTGAGATAGAAGGAAGAAGAGTAATAGATGCTGTGCTTACTACAAGGGAACTAGGGAGAATGCTTAAACAGTTAAATATCGATATAGCAGTCCTTCCAGATAGTAAATTCGATAATCCACTTGGAGAAGCAACCGGTGCAGGACATATATTTGGAGTTACTGGAGGGGTAATGGAAGCGGCTCTTAGAACAATAAATAAAAAGTTAACAGGAAAAACTATTAATGATATAGCTTTTGAAACTTTACGAGGAGAACAAGGAATAAAGGAAGCAAAAATAAATGTCGCAGGAAAGGAATTAAACATAGCCGTAGCACAAGGGCTTGGTAATTGTAGAAAACTTCTTGAAGAAATAGCAGAAGGAAAAAGCAAATATCACTTTATTGAAGTTATGACTTGCCCAGGTGGTTGTATTATGGGTGGTGGACAACCTATCAAATCACCATATGAGCTTGCCAGGTTAAATGTTCCTAAATTAAGAGCTAAAGCAATATATAAAGCAGATGAAAAGTCTAGATATAGGATATCATGTGATAATGAAAGTGTTAAAAAATTGTATGATGAATTTTTGGGAGAACCTAATAGCAAAAAATCACATGAATTGTTACATACAAGTTATAACAAACAAGAAGTATATGTAAAAAAGTAAATTAAGTAATAAATTATTTAAAATATAAACTAAAGGGTTGACTGAAATCAATTAATA
>CAYXLQ010000015.1:0-22326 GCA_964465775.1 uncultured Clostridiaceae bacterium | reverse complement strand
CCTTTATATTTGTTTACACTTCTCCTTAAGTTGTTATACTCTAGTACTTCTCCTGTTGGATCTCCTTCTACTTTGTATGGTTCAAGATGGTAAGTAGGAGTGATTGTACCATCAAATGTTGTTGTTGTATAAAATTTATTTATATCTTCTACTGGTACCCATACAAATTGATTCCTTGTTCTTTGTGCAGTATCAACATTTGAGTCTGTAACTGCTTCTTCTCCTTGATATATAACTGCACCACCATTATATGAATTCTCTGTGGTCACACTTGATAATACAAATCCTCTTGGTACTGGTATTTCGTAATCATCGCTTGTTCTTACCATATTATGTGCATTTTCTCTTTCAGCAATGTATCTATCCTGTTTATTTAATATTCTTTCGATCTTTTCTTTATATGCTTTCCTAATGTTTTCTTCATAATTCTCTTGCATATACTTCATATGTTTTATATCTGAATTAGTAGATACTGCATACGTAAGAAAAACTATTGCAGAGAGTATAACAACTAAAGTGCCCGAGCCAAACCTTTTGTTTTTCTTTTTTTCCATAATTAGCTCCTCCTATATTAAGATATTTTCATTCCAACTTTAATGTTTCTTTCTATTATATTTGTATATTTATTAAGTATTATATTAATATCAATATATCCTGCAGTTTCATTTGTTTCAAAACTTACAACATTTTTAATTAATTTCCCGTTATTTTTATATATTATTTTATCTTCTTTATTATATCTATATTCATCATTATTAGAAAAAATAATTTTTTCTTCATTTGAAGTTTTTTGAATAATAACATTATTACTTTTATTTGAACTATCCAATAAATTATATTCTAGTTTGTTTATGTTAGATATATTAATTGCTTTTCCTCTATCTTCAAACAAGTTTTTGTTCATTCTAGACGATATTATTATAGTGATACTAGAAAAGGCAAAAAACAGAATAATATACATAACTATAGATGTTAGGGTTATCCCACTTTTTTTATTAATCATATTATTACTCCTCAAATATTGCTGTTTCAAATTCTAGTTCTTGCTTAGCATTATTAAAATTATAATTTACTGTTACTCTCATCTTTTTGGCATTTTGAAGTATTATATTATCTGATGAGTCTTGATATTCTGTAACTTCTAGATTATATGTATAAGTATAATCATCCATTATTTTTTTCTCATTAATAATATTGTTTATATCTACAGATTCTTTAATCTTATTTTCTTCTAATAGATTAATTGCTACATTCATTGCGTCTGAACGAAGCTTTGCAGAAAGCATATCATCTTCATAATTTCTTGTAGTATAAATTGTTGCTACATAATATATTATGAAAGCAAAAACAGCTGCTAACAATTCTATATTAAAAACACCCTTTTTAAAATTTAGAGAATCCTTTTCTATTTCAGTCATCTTTGATTTCATTATATATGAACCAATTATAAGTACTAAAGCAATATATATTGATAGAGTTATCAACATTATCCATGAAATTCCTAAAAAATAATATGTTGCAAGAAAAAACAAGCCATTTGCTATTTCAAGCAAAAAATACCTCATACTTATTTTTTCTTTACAATATTTACATTTTGCTCCTCTTATAACATAGCTTAAAACCGGGATTAAATCAAAAAAACCAAGTTCATGCTTACAACTTGTACAATATGAACGTTTAATTAAAATATCTTGTTTACGTGGTAATCTATAAATTGCAAGAGAAAAGAAGCTTCCAAATAATGTTCCAATCATAAAGAAGCATATCATGTACAAAGTATTTAAATATTCTACTGTTTCCATTTATCCCCCTTTGCATTATTTCAAAATTCAAAATATATAATAACCTATATATTCTCAATTTTAAAATAACATAATAAATTAAGATTTTAGTACTAAGGACATATACATTATCATTATGCATATGTCCTTTGTACAATTAATCTTTCGTATTAGTTTTTAATTTAAATTATGGATTAGTTTTTACCCATGAATATGCTGTTGTTACAGCTGCTTCATCTGTATATCCAATAAATGCTGGAAAATTAGCCTTATCAGTTCCATCAAGAGTAAATGTTACAGTTCCAGTTGCAGAATCAATACCCCAATGTCCATATTTAGTATATTTTGTTAGTTCAGTTAATTCTTCTATAGCAACTGTAGGTGATGGATTTTCTGCAGTCATTTTTTCTGCATATTTAAGTGCATACTCTGCTTGAAGATTTGCTCTATCAGATGTAAATGTAGCACGATTTGCTTGACCTGTTATATCTGATGAATTAAGTGATAATATTATAGCACCTGCTATAATTATCATTATAATGATTGTGATTACTAATACGATTAACGAAATACCTTTTTTCATAAAAACTTCCTCCTATACATATATATATATCTAAACACGCCAAGGTAAATAGGCAGTGTCTAAACCTTATTTATCTTCTGCAGAACTTGGTACATTTGGTGTAGTTTTACCACTACCTTTTTCATTTCCTTCAGTACCATCTTCTGCACCAGAACCTCCTTCAGTACCTGTACCCTGATTAGGGCTAGTACCAGTGTCTGAATTTCCACCAGCAAAAGGATCTGTGTTTCCTTGCTTATACAACTTAGCTGATTTTCCCTCTTTAATGTCTTCAGATGTGATTCCGTATGTTTCTTTTAATTTTTCTTGCGAGACATCTTTTGTCTGAGTATATGAAAAATCAGATTCTGTAATTTTTTCATATTCTTTTAATGCTTCTAATGATGTTGGTGCATTCTGTGGCACAAATATCAAAAGTGCTACTAAAACTAAAGCAATAATTACTACAAGTGATATACCAAAATATATCAATGTACTTTTACTCATATACTCTTTCACCTCTCTTAATTGTTTATAGAATTTTTAAGTTCTTTTAACACTTTAAAGTCTTTTACATTAAAGGTTGCTTCTACTTCAGTGCCTCCCGCTGATTTCATTTTAATGTTATCTAATTTAAATCGTAAAGATTTATCATTTTCTACTTCAAATACAAAATCTGCTAAATTTATATAGTTTCCTTTTAATTTAACTGTAAGTGCTGTTGGATTAGAAGTAATTCCCGATGACATGCCTTCTGAGCTTTTATTCTCGTTATTTCCTTCTTGACCCGTTTGTGTTCCAGTATTTTGTGAATTCTCATTATTTATATTATTTATATTGTTTGTATTGTTTGTATTATTTACATTTCCCTCTTTATCTGCTGTAATTCCTGTTCCTGTGGAAACATCAGGATTTTCTCCTGGTGCGGTTGGATTGTCACTTGTTCCTCCTGATACTGTACCATTTGGTTCTACTACCATAAGTTGTAATTTGTTTATTTTAGCATAATTACCTAAAACTATCCAGACATATTCTATAAAGTATTCTTCTTCTTTAGTTGCCTCTCTTATAGCATTGATTGTTTCGTCACTTATAAGTTCATATGCTTCTTTTTGAACTGTGAATTCTTTTTTTGCAGATTCTAAAGTTTGTTTGTTTGTGTTGTTTTGAGTCTCTGATGTAACTAACTCATTCTTTTTATTCTCAATACTTTCTTTTTTTTCAGCAATTCCCATTATAGGAATTACTTCAATGTTACCTATTTTAAAACCAACTATTAAAGTATATAATAATATTCCAATTATTACTACTAGGCTTACCAAACAAACAACTAATTTAATTATTCCTTTATCCATTATGGTAAATCACCGCCTATACTCACTTCAATTTCTTCTCCATGCGTTACTTTTTCTATTTTAACTCCACTTATTATGCCCTCTAATTTAAGTTGTGATACAAAATACCCAAGTGACGCATATGAATTAGATTTTGCAACGATTTCTATATGTTTATTATCGTTAGATGATATTGATATAAGTTGTACATCTTTTGGTATAAACTTCATTATTTGCTGCATGAAATTTGCAACATTATATGTTCTATAGCTACCTATATCATTTGCTTGTATTTTACCTACAATATCAGTAACCATGTCATTTACTTCTTTATATTTATCTTTGTTCTTTGTTATAAATTCAGTATCTTTTTTTATCAAAGCTGATTGCTCATTTATTTTAGAAACGTTACTGTTAATACCATTTTCTATTTTTTTAGTTTGGTTTATATATATTATTCCAAATGTTAAATAGCCTGCAACTAATGTTCCTCCTATTAAATTTGCTAATATAACTTTCCCTGTTACTTCATCAATATTGGCAAATGAGAATGTTGGCATTTGAACACCTATCTTTTTAAGTGTTTTTTTATTAAGTCCTTTTTTTCCATTTTTTTTGTCTATTTGGTTTAAAAAATTGTATTTTTCATATGCTTGTATAAGCATACCATTTGCAAGAGCCGCCGCTGAATTTGCTTCAATTACTTCTGCAACATTTCTTATTCCTACTCCACCTTTTGTAAAGTACGGTTTTAAAATTTGAGCTGTCATACCAAAATACTGTTCAAATAAAATATCTATATTAGTAAATAAAACCGCCATTCCAGTAATAAATATTTTTTGAAACTTCCCACGATATTGTCTTAAAGAAGTTTCTACATGTTGTAATATCTTATGAAGTATCGGTTCTATTATTTTTTCAATTTCCGGATTGTTTAAATTCGCTTCTTGTGTATATACATTTATTGTTTTACATGTTTCATAAGCTTTAGCGTACGAACCCATGTGATCAGCAATATCTTCTAATATTTGTTTCATTCCCTCTTCAATAGGGATTGCTGCTACTTGTTTGCCCTCTAAAATAATATTTAAGGTTGTTTCTTCTTCTATATTAATTAATGCATAATTTTTTTCCTCTTTTGGAACAAGTCCAGCAATTATACTAGAAAGCGGATAAACTCCTTTAATTTTGAAACTATCTATTTTATAATATTGTTCTACATCACTTTTATTTACATATAAAATATTCACTTTCTCATTTTCATTACTATTTAAAGACTCAACTATATCAAAGTTGTATACTAGCATATTTTTGTTTAAACCTTGCTTATTTGCTATATCCTCTATTTCGATGTCAATCATACTAGCTTTATTACTTTTAGACAGTGTTTTTATTACAGGTATGTTTTTATGGTTTTCTTTCGCCACATTAATAGCTATTGGTACATTTTGGCTATTAGTTTCAAGTACTATCTCGTCAATTACCTCTTTAGCGCCACCTAGAATATATTTAGTTCCAACAGCTTCTATGTCTATATTTTTGTTTTTATCTATATGTAATTTAGTATATTTTACAACTTTATCGCCTACATATATTCCTAAACACCTTTCCATATTTTCTCCTTAATATCGCTAAGTTTAAGTCATTTACTAATATACAAATAATATATTAATTATTGTATTAAAGCATCTTTTCAGATATTGTAAGTTTATCATATGGATGCATTAAAATCAACGATGATTTATCTTTGCAATTTAAAAAACATCTGATTGTAATCTATTTGTAATATTCTGAGTTGAAATGTAAAATAATATAACAAAAGAGAAAATTTTTTCTCATTTTCTCTTTTTTTAAAATATTAAATATTTTTGATTATACTGGCCTTGGCATATTAAAATCATTGTTTTGATTTTCATTTTTTGTCTTTACAACCATTACTTCTGTGGTTAATATCATTGAAGCAATTGATGCTGCATTTTGTAATGCACATTTGGTAACCATAGTTGGATCAAGTATCCCCGCAATTTTCATGTCTACAAATTTTTCACTTAACACATCATATCCTTCTCCATCTTTTAGATTTTTAATTTTATCCAGTATTACAGCTGATTCAAGGCCTGCATTTTCCAAAATTTGTTTTATTGGTGAGTCTAAAGAATTAACTACTACCATTGCACCAACTTTCTCATCTCCTGTTAATTCTTCACATCGCTTTTCTATATTCTTTTTAACATTTAAATATGTAATTCCTCCCCCTGCTACTATTCCTTCTTTAGCAGCCGCCTCTGTTGCAGCAAGCGCATCCTCAATACGTAATTTTTTTTCTTTCATTTCTGTTTCAGTTGGACACCCAACTTTAATTACTGCGACTCCTCCAAGAAGTTTAGATAATCTTTCTCTTAGTTTTTCAATCTCATATTCCTCTTCCTCATCCTCTATTCTTTTACGTATGTTTTTTATCCTAGCTTGAATTTGTGAATTATCTCCAGCTCCATCTACAATAATAGTTGATTCTTTAGTTACTTTTACCCTTCTAGCTGTACCTAAATCATTAAGTTCTATATCCTTAAGACTATTACCTATTTCTTCAGATATAACCCTTCCTCCTGTAAGACATGCTATATCCTCCAACATGTCTTTTCTTTTATCTCCAAACGAAGGCGCTTTTATAGCAACTGAAGTAAGTACTCCTCTCATTCTATTTATTATTAAAGTAGATAAAGCTTCTCCTTCTACATCATCAGCTATTATTACTAGCTTTTTGCCTTGTTCTACGACTTGCTCCAAAACAGGTACGATTTCTTGTATTGAAGATATCTTCTTATCTGTTATTAATATATATGGTTCATCTAAATCAGCTTCCATCTTCTCGGTATCATTTACCATATATGCTGAAAGATATCCCCTGTCTAATTTCATCCCCTCTACTATTTCTAACTCGGTATTCATAGTTCTTGATTCTTCCACTGTAATAACTCCATCAGAACTTACCTTTTCCATTGCATCAGCTATAATTTCACCTATTTCTTGTTCTCCTGCTGATACTGCACCAACTTTTACTATCTCTTCTTTACCTTTTATATCTGTCGAGCATTTTTGCGCTTCTTCTAAAGCTATTTTTGTAGCCTTATCCATTCCTCTTTTTAAGATAATAGGATTAGCTCCATTTTTAACTTGCTTTAAGCCTTCCTTTATCATTGTTCCTGCTAATATTATAGCCGTTGTCGTTCCATCACCGGCCATATCATTAGTTTTAACAGCCACCTCTTTAACTAGCTCTACTCCTATATTTTCAAATGGGTTTTCAACCTCTACTTCTTTTGCTATTGTAACACCATCATTAGTTATAAGTGGTGATGAGTAATCTCTTTCAATTACAACATTTCTCCCTTTAGGGCCAAGTGTAACTTTAGTAGCATCCATTAATCTTTCTACTCCTCTTTCCAATGCATCTTTTGCTTCTTCTGAAAACAAAAACTCTTTTGCCATTTATTCTATACCTCCTTAACAATTGCCAATATCTCTTTTTCTTCTAATACAATATATGTAATATTTTCATATTTAAACTCTATACCTGAAAATTTAGATATAATTGCTTTATCTCCTTTTCTTAACCTTCCATTTAAATCCTCATTCACAGAATATATTATTACTTTTTTGATATTAACATCACTCTGATTATTTAAAAGCAATCCTGATTTAGTTTCATTTTTTTCTTCTATTTGGTTAGCAATAATCTTTCCTTTTAATGGTACTAACATTTCTTCCCTCCTTAAAACATAAAAAAAGCCTAAGCTCTTTGCTTAGACTAATATATTCTTTATTTTTTTTATCATCAACTTATACTATTTTATTAGAAATATCTCGATCTTTCTTTCATCTTTTCGACAAGCTATGTTTTATTTCCATTCGACCATTCTTTAGCAAGAATCAAATCAGATTCATAAGGTATAAATTCACCTTTAATCTTTTGATATACTTCTTCTCCTTTTGCAAGAAATACTATTATATCTCCTTTTTTCGCATTATCTAAAGCTTTTTCTATGGCTTCTTTTCGGTCTTCAATAATCTCCCATTTGTCTTCACCATCTATAAACGTTGCAATATCTAAACAAATATCTCTTACCTTTTCAAATTGAGGATCATCTGCAGTCAGGTATATATAATCTGAGCCCTCTCCTATAATTTCACCAAAATCTTTTCTTCTTGCATATGCTTTGCCACCAGGAGCACCCCCCACTGATATTACTCTTCTATTTGGATAATCTTGTTTTATCATTTCATATAATGCAGAAAAACTTAATCTATTATGAGCAAAATCAACAACAACTGTTATTCCATCCTTTTCAAATATATTCATTCTTCCTCTAATTTCAGTACTCGCAATGCCTTCCTTTATATTTTTTTCTGATACTCCTAACTCTTTTGCAATAATAATTGCCGCAAGCGCATTTTCAACATTGAACTTTCCTTGCATTTTTGTTTTAAAGTTAGATTTATAACCTTTACTATTTACAGTAAAATTAATAAATATACCTTCCTTTTTAATATTACTTATGTAATAATCTGCGGCAACATCATACCCATAAGTTATTATTTTCTTCGCATTTGAAGAAGCATGTACTACACTCTCATAAAAATCCGTATTTATATTTATAATTGCCGTTTTAACATTTTTCATAAATTCCAATTTACAGTTTAAGTAATCTTCGAAATCACTATGCTCAACATCGCTTATATGATCTTCTGAAATGTTTAAAAACGCTCCTATATCAAAAGTAATCCCATTCGTTCTTTTAACTTTATATCCTTGTGATGCCACTTCCATAATAAGTATAGGAATATTAGAATCTTTAGTTTCTCTAAAGAATTTGTGAAGATCTGGCGCTTCAGGTGTTGTTAAGTGAGACTCTTCTAAACGTTTACCTGTATATGTCTCAATTGTTGATATCATTCCACATCTTTTTCCCAAATGTCTTTCTAATATATTGTTTAGATAATGAGTTGTTGTTGTCTTTCCTTTTGTTCCCGTTATTCCCACTGTTTTTATATCTTTCCATGCATGTCCATAACAAGTATCTGCAACTATATACATTGCCTCTCTTATATCTTTCACAATAATATATGCTATTGTATCTGGTATATCTTCGTAGTATTCTTCAGAAATATACGCAATTACACCATTATCTATCGATTTATTAAGATACTCAGATTTAAAAAGTTTACCCTTACATATAAATAAAGTTTTATTAGAAACATCTCTTGAATCATATGATAAATTATTTATTTCCATTTCTGATAATTTCAAATTTTTAGAATATCTTTCTAATACTCCTTTTTCTTGCAATGCATCTATTACCTTATCTAACGTAATGTTCATTTTAATTTCCTCTTTTCTCTTTATTTGCTTTATTGTACCATTTATTTCTTTTGTTTTCTACCTTTTTAATTTATATATTTGTATTTGCTTTTTATAAAAATTTTACATTTTCCTTACCAAATACTTCTTTTAATATTTCTTCTTGTTCTTTTATAACTTTTGTCCACCACTGATTTGAAAGCATTTTAAGTTCATCTCTTTCTTCAAAATATATATATACTGGTATATTTCCATCTGTTACTAGCATATTTGAAACCACTTTATCTAGCACTTCTTTTTCACTTTGTTCGCCTTTAACTTTTATATATATTTTAGAATAACTCCCTAATTTTTTTAATGTATTTACAAGAATTTTAGGTTTCTCATTTTCTTTTAAGCTAATTTTTCCGAGTAAATTCATAAACTTCTCCTACTATTATATCTCTTGAATACTTATCATAAACTATAGGAAAGATCACTGCTTCCATTGTTCCATATAAATCTTCTATTTGTATAAATGCCATTGCTTTATTATTTTTTGTATATATTTGCCTTATTGATGAAATAACTGCACAAACCGTCTGATCAGTACCATCGTATTTTTGAATATCCCTTTCTTTTACTGCGCTTAACTCTATATCTGATTCTATATCAAATTCTTGTTCTTCAATTTCATTTGATACTAATTCTTTTGTAGTTATTGTTGCTACTTCTTCTATTTTTTCTCTATGTTCATCAAGTGGATGTCCTGATATGTATAGTCCCATCATTTCTTTTTCCATATCAAGCATTTCTTTTTTAGTGAGCTGATTATTGCTTTTTATGATATTTAATGAACTATCTTTTTTTTCTTCTTCATTTCCTGAAAATACATCAAATATATTTACTTGATCTTTTAAATTATTCTTTCTCTCTGAATGAATAGATTCTAATATACTTTCAAAAGACTCTAATAAATCTTGTCTTGTATAATCTTTTTCTATGCCGTCAAATGTTCCTGCCATTATAAGTGATTCGATACACTTTTTATTTACTTTTTCTGACTCTACTCTCTTTAGGAAATCTATAAGTCCTGTGTACTTGCCTTTTCCTTTTCTTTCTTTGACAATTGCTTCAATTGCAGCTTCACCTACGTTTTTAATTGAAGTAAGTGCAAATCTTATTTTTTCATCTATAACTGCAAACCTTGCATAACTCTCATTTATGTCTGGTTTTAAAACTTCCACTCCCAAGATTTTACTTTCAGCAATGTATTCTGGTACCTTATCTAAATTACCTAATATACTATTCATGGTTGCCGCCATAAATTCTGCAGGATAATGTGCTTTTAAGAAAGCTGTCTGATAAGATATTACTGCATATGCTGCAGCATGTGATTTATTAAAAGCATATTTTGCAAACTCCGCCATCTCATCGAATATCTTATTAGCTGATTTAGCATCTACTCCACGCTTAACAGTACCTTCGACTATAGTATTACCGTCTTCATCAGTTTGTCCATAAATAAATACTTCTCTTTCTTTATTCATTACATCTAGCTTTTTCTTACCCATAGCACGTCTTACTAGGTCTGCTCTTCCAAGACTATATCCTGCTAAATCCCTAAATATTTGCATAACTTGTTCTTGATATACCATGCAGCCATATGTAACTTTAAGTATTGGTTCAAGTGACTTATGAGTATATTCAATATGTTCAGGGTTGTTTTTATTTTTTATGTATCTCGGTATTTGATCCATTGGCCCTGGTCTGTATAGCGATATCATAACTATAATATCCTCTAAACTATTTGGCTTTACCTCTTTCATTACATTTCTAAAACCACCACTTTCCATTTGGAAAACACCTGTAGCTTTACCCTCTGAAAGAAGTTTAAAAACTTCCTTGTCATCAAATTTTTCTCCAAAGTCAACATCAATATTATGTATTTTTTTTATTAAATATAAAGCATCTGAAATTACAGTAAGTGTTCTAAGTCCTAAAAAATCCATTTTTAAAAGTCCTAATTCTTCAAGTGTTGTCATTGGAAATTGAGTTGATATCGCTTCTTGATTAAGGTATAAAGGTACATATGTATCTACTGGATCTTTTGTTATAACTACACCTGCTGCATGAGTTGATGCATGCCTTGGAAGCCCTTCCATTTTCATTGCTATATCAATAAGTTTTTTAACTTCATCATCTATTTCATACATTGATTTTAATTCCGTTGATATTTCTAATGCTTTAGCTATTGTCATTTTTAATTCTTGTGGTATAAGTTTTGCTATTGTATCAGTTTTTTGATATGGAATATCCAATGCTCTTCCTGTATCCCTTATTGCATTCCTTGCTGCCATTGTTCCAAAAGTTATTATTTGAGCAACATGATCTCTGCCATATTTCCTTGCTACATATTCGATTACTTCTTCTCTTCTTTCATAACAAAAATCTATATCAAAGTCCGGCATGCTTATTCTTTCAGGATTTAAAAAACGCTCAAAGATAAGATTAAACTTAAGTGGTTCAACATCTGTTATTCCACTAACATATGCTGCAATAGAACCTGCCCCAGACCCTCTTCCTGGTCCAACCGGAATATTATTATCCTTTGCGTATTTTATAAAATCCGCAACAATTAAAAAGTAATCTATATATCCCATCTTATCAATTACTTCAATTTCATATTCCAGTCTTTCTTTTGCTTCATCAATTAAGTTTCCTTTATATTTTTCATTTAATCCTTTATAACAAATATCTTTAAAATATTCTAAGTGTGATATCCCTTCTCCTACATCTATTTCTGGAAGTACAATGTTTCCAAACTCAATTTCTACATTACACATATCTGCTATTTTTTGTGTGTTTTTTACTGCTTCTTCAAAGTTTTTAAACGAATGATACATTTCATCTGGTGATTTTACATAGAACTCATTAGTTTCAAATCTCATACGATCTTCATCTGACATTGTTTTCCTAGTTTGAATACAAAGAAGAACTTCATGAGAATAATAGTCATCCTTTGTTAAATAATGACAGTCATTTGTAGCAACAAGTGGAATGTTTAATTCTTTTGATATTTTTACAATATTTTGATTTACAATCAGCTGATCTCTATATTTATTATCTTGTATTTCTAAATAGTATCTACCTTTATCAAATATATTATTATATTTGATAGCGGAGTCCTTTGCTCCTTGTATATCATCTTCTAATATTTTTCTTGAAACTGTTCCAGCAAGGCAACCTGAAAGAGCTATTATTCCTTCGTTATATGTCATTAATGATTCTATGTCTACTCTAGGTTTATAATAAAAACCTTCTGTATATCCTATTGAACATAGCTTAACTAAATTCTTGTAACCAATATTATTCATTGCAAGTAAAATTAAATGATTCGGTTCTGTATCTACTTTCCCTTCTTTTTCAAACCTGCTTCTTGGGGCCACGTAAACTTCACATCCAATTATTGGTTTTATACCATTTGCCATACATTCTTTATACATGTCAATAACACCAAACATATTTCCATGATCGGTAATTGCAATTGAATTCATGCCTAATTCTTTTACTCTTTTAACTAAGTCTTTAATTCTATTTGCGCCATCGAGTAAGCTATACTCCGTATGCATATGTAAGTGTACAAATGGTTTATTACTCATTACTAATCCCCCCACTTTTCTTTATGTCATTATACATTATTTTTTTATCAAATTCAATAATATTAAATTCTGCTTTGTTTTTCATATGTTCTAATTTAAATACCCTTTAGTTTCAAAATTTTAACAATAATTTATAATTTGATAATGATTATGTTCTGTGATATACTTTTAAAATAAATTTATATTAATGTTATAAAAATAATTTTTTAGGAGGTTTTGCTATGCTTTCTGATTTTAAATGTCCACTATGTGGGATTTCATTAACTGTGTGCAGTGGTTCTGATAATTGTAATTTCAAATGTTCCTCTTTAGACTGTCATTTTACTAGCTCTTTAAAAGAAGCAATAGATATTTCTTATAAAAATGGTACAGGTGCAGCAAAAGGTCTTTCAAACTTAGCCCCATATAAGTTCATTTTTGATAAGATAGAATGTACTTCGTTTGAATCTTTCATTCAATCACTTAGAGTCAAGGATCCTGACATGCAAAAAGAAGTATGTTCTTTTCCTGCTCTTTTCTGCTATAGCATAAGATTAGATTTAAATGACTGGCGAAAAGATAAAACTGTTTATTGGAAGGGCAATCAAATTAACAGATTATCTATGCAATACTCGGAACTTATGAGTAGTGCGTATGATGCTTTATTCGAGCAAAGTCCTACATTTAGGCACCTACTACAATCTACAACAGGAAAACTCCTTCTTCATTCTACCGGATGCGTTATAAATACAGAAACACTCTTAACACCAAAAGAATATTTGGACAACCTTGAAAGGTTAAGAAAACTATTGTAATAATTATAAAAACAGGCTCTACACGAGAAACTTCTCATGTGGAACCTGTTTTTAATTTATCTCTTTTACTCATTAATCCATTTTTTAATATTGTCTACTTCATCTTTTGTAGGAGGCATTACATCTTTTAATTCATTTTTTAGTCCCATTTCTTTCCACTTGTATTCCCCCATTTTATGATATCCAAGAATATCAACTTCAGTTACATTTTTATAGTCTTGTTTTATTTTTTTTAATTTATTTAATGTTTCATCAGAGTCATTTATTCCCTTAATATACACATATCTTATAACTGTTGGTACATGATTTTTTTCCAAATATTTAGCAAAACCTATTGTGTTTTTGTTGCTTTTTCCAGTAAGTTTAATATGCTTTTCTTCATCCATTTCTTTCATGTCTAAAAGTATAAGGTCTGTGGTTTCAAGCAACATATCTAACTTGTTTTTATTTTTTTTATCGGTGATATCAATATCTCCAGCAGTATCTATTGCTGTATGTATGCCTTGTTCTTTTGCAAGCTTAAATAATTGTAATATAAAGTCTATCTGTAATAACGGTTCTCCGCCGCTTACTGTAATCCCTCCATTTGAATTTTTATAATATACACTATACTTCATTATTTCTTTTATTACTTCTTTTGCTGTATATTCTTTTCCTGATTTTTTATCCCATGTGTCTGGATTATGACAAAACTTACATCTAAATTCACAGCCTTGCATAAAAACTACAAATCTGATCCCAGGACCATCAACCGTCCCAAAACTTTCAAAAGAATGTATTCTTCCTTTAGTGTTCTCATTTGCTTTATACATATATTTTTGTATCTCCTGTACCTAGTCTATCATAAAGTGTTCTAGATATAACTTCCATTTGATGTTTTCTTGAAAGTCTAGTAAAGTTAACTGCATATCCGCTTACTCTTATTGTAAGTTGTGGGTATTCATCTGGATTTTCCATAGCATCTATTAATATATCTCTGTTTATAACATTAATATTTATATGATGTCCTGCTTCTTTCATATAACCATCTATAATTCCAACAAGATTATCTATTCTCCACTCTTCTGTTTTTCCAAGTGCTTCTGGTGCAATTGAAAATGTATAAGATATTCCATCTAAACTATCTTTATAATCTAGTTTTGCAACAGAAGATAGTGCTGCTAACGCACCATTTTTTTCTCTTTTATGCATTGGGTTTGCACCAGGAGCAAATGCTTCTCCTTTTTTTCTTCCATCAGGTGTATTTCCTGTTTTTTCACCATATAAAACATTAGAAGTGATTGTAAGTATCGACATAGTATGCTGACTTCTACGATATGTTTTATGTTTTTTAAGCTCATTCATGAACATTTCTTGAATGTTTTTTGCCATTTCATCCACTCTGTCATCATTGTTCCCAAATGCTGGATAATTACCTTCTATTTTAAAATCTATGATTAAACCATTTTCATCTCTAACAGGCTTTACTCTTGCATATTTTATAGCACTCAGTGAATCTGCAACCACTGATAGGCCTGCTATTCCGGTAGCCATTGTTCTTTGTACATTCATATCATGAAATGCCATTTGAATCTTTTCATAGCAATACTTATCATGCATATAATGAATTACATTTAAAGTATTAATATATAGTCTTGATAACCAAGATATTACTTGTCCAAAGCTTTCCATTACTTCATCATAATTTAAATATTCTCCTGTCAAAGATGGTGTTTTAGGTCCAACCTGTTTTCCTGAAATTTCATCTTTACCAGAGTTGATTGCATATAATAATGCTTTAGCAAGGTTACATCTAGCTCCAAAAAATTGCATTTGTTTGCCAATTTTCATAGCAGATACGCAACATGCAATTGCATAGTCATCTCCATATATAGGTCTCATGATATCGTCATTTTCAAATTGAAGTGAACTTGTCTCAATTGATATTTTAGCACAATATCTTTTAAAGTTTTCAGGTAAATTCTCTGACCAAAGAACTGTTAGATTTGGCTCTGGTGCCGAGCCTAATGTTCTTAATGTATTTAATATTCGGAATGAGTTTTTTGTAACTAATGTTTTACCTGTTATCGCCATTCCTCCAATTGCTTCTGTTGTCCATGTTGGATCTCCACCAAACAAATTGTTATAGTCCTTAGTTCTTAAAAATCTTATCATTCTTAGTTTTATTACTAATTGATCAATAAGTTCTTGAGCTTGTTCCTCAGTAAGTATATTTCTCTTAATATCTCTTTCTATGTATATATCTAAAAATGTTGATACCCTTCCTAAACTCATTGCTGCTCCATCTTGTTCTTTTACAGCTGCAAGGTATGCAAAGTATGTCCATTGCACAGCTTCTTTTGCATTGTTTGCAGGATACGATAAATCAAATCCATATATATTTCCTAATTCCTTTAGTTCTTTAAGTGATTTTATTTGATCTGAAATTTCTTCTCTTTCTCTTATTATTGATTCTTCCATATAATCAACCTCAAGAGATAATAACTCCTTTTCTTTTTCTTCAATTAAAAAATTAAGTCCATATAACGTTAATCTTCTGTAATCTCCAATTATTCTTCCTCTACCATAGGCGTCAGGAAGTCCAGTTATAATTCCTGAGCTTCTTGCAAGTCTCATTTCTGTTGTATACGCATCATATACCCCTTGATTATGAGTTTTTCTATATTTAGTAAATATTTCCTTTACATCTTTATCTAATTCTTTTCCATATTCATTAACTGCTGTTTCCACTACTCTTATTCCACCAAATGGCATTATGGCTCTTTTTAGTGGACTATTTGTTTGCAATCCTACAATTAATTCTAAATCTTTATCTATGTATCCTGCACCATGTGATATTATTGAAGAAACTGTTTTAGTATCAATATCTAGGGCTCCTTCATTTTTTCTTTCTTTTTTTAATAGTTCAGTAACTTTCTTCCATAGTTTTTTTGTATTAGTTGTTTCTTCTTTTAAAAAACTTTCATCGCCTTCATATGGAATATAGTTAGCTAATATAAAATTTCTAACATTAATCTCTTCCATCCATTTCCCTGATGAGAATCCTTCCCATGCTTTATATAATAAGTTTTTATCCATTATACTTTCCTCCTCACATATTTTAAGGGCTAAAACTGGCAACAGAATATTCTGCTGCCAAATTCCATTATCCTATTTATATAACTTCTACTGTATCTTCATTCACTACATCATCTTTAAGAGCTTCTAATATTATATTTTCTTCCTTTTCTTCATAAATATACTTTTTTAATTCTAGTTGTATCAGATCTCTTGTCACTTCTGAAAAACTAGTTTGATATGCTCGCCTTAATATGAATTCTTCCATTACTTCATCTTGTATAGCCTTTGAATACTCTAAATATTCATCTTCTATTTTTATTGTTCTATGAACATCATTTACCATGGTTTTTATCTTTTTATCATAAACTTGTTGATAAAAAGATACATAGTCAGAAACATTAATACTTTCTCTTTCTAGTGATTCTTCGTAAACAGCCTGTATCTTTTCAAATATCTTGTCTACTATTTTAAAATAACGATAAGCATTTTTACATATATTTATCATTAAATCATATTGGTGAGATAATTCATCTATATCTGATTCTATTCCATTTATTGTTGATTCAATAACAAGTTCTATAATTTCTTTTTCATCATTTGGAAGTTTAGAAATATCATAATTATCATTAATATAACTTACATATTCATCTAAATATTCAAATATTTGATTATATATCTCTTCATTATATTCATTTTCTTTTATTTTGTTATCTATCTCTTCAGCGTATTTTATTACTCTATTATATCTTAAGTTTTTGCCTTCATCTTTTATACACTGCTTAACTGTTCCTATTGCTGCTGAAATTAGTAATAACATATACTTTAATTCTTCTCTACTTTTAAATTTTATTTTTGTAATTCTATCATATTCCATCTCTAAAAATTCTTTCTGTAAATTTAGTCTTTCTGTCTTGTCTGTAGAATTTATATTATCTATTATCTCATCAGAATATGAGATTTTTAGATCATACATTGTTCTTTGCATAATATCATATTGATATTTAACATATATAATTTCTCTCAATATATTTTCTTGATATATTCTTTGATCATCCCTATCTGTATTTTTTATAACTTCAAGGTGTTCATCAATTGCACGATTCATTTTTCCCATGTTTACCATTATTACTACGCTTTGTATTATCTTATCTAATACATTTACTTTTTTTACCGAATTCACTATTATATTTGACAAAGTGTTCCCTCCCTTAAGAATCGTTTGTATACTATTTTATATGTGTTTATTATATAATAAATTTTAAGAAATTCAAGCCCTTTAAGTTATTTTGTAATATAAATGATATATATAATACTTATTACCTTAAAATACCACTATTTGTTGGGTTTATCCTAAATAATACAAAAAACTCCAATTATTATAGCTAAAGCTATTTATGCTTGGAGTTTTTTCTTTATACTATGTTTTACACTTATTAACCACTAATCTTTATTTCACCACAAGCTATTCTTTCACCTGAATTTCCTGCTGGATCAGTCTTAAAGTCATCCATACCTTCATGTACAATTATTGTATGATTTAATATTTCTTTCGGTTCATATCTATCAGTATAAAATTCCATGTAAGCATAACCCTCATTCGAATATATCATAGGTAAATCCCCAATATGTTGTGGATGTTTATCTCCTTCTAAATTATGGTGTTCTCCAGCTTCTGAAAAAGGATTATCGCCCTTGCCTTCTCCACATATATCACCTTCATGTATATGTAATCCAAAAAAGTTATTTTTATTTTCGATTGGTAAATTTTCTATTTCAATATTAATAAACACTCCACTTTTTTGACTATAAAATTTAGCTTTTCCCTTTATTTCAGGATATTTTTCTCCCCCCTTTATATCCGCTACAGCAAAAAGTATCATTGCTCTACTAAAATTTCTCATTTTTATTTTTCTCATTTAATTACACCTCCCATATTATATATGTTATGTTTTATAAATGTTTTTGTCACTATATATGTGTACTTGCTAATTACACATGAAAAAAGAGACATATGTGCCTCTTTTTATTTAATTACTAATATTCCATTACTGCCACTTTACAGCTAATATTCCATAAGGAGCACTCCAAGGCGCCCTTTGAGCATTGTTTTGTGTGTATGGTACTCTTATTTCTTTTAATAAACTACAATTGCTAAACGTTCCTGAACCTATTGTTGTTGTTTCACTTTCTACTATTACACTTCTTAGTGATGAACAATATTGAAAAGCGTTATTTTCTATATTCGTTATTGTTTTAGGTATTTCCATATTTTCTAGCAATGAACTATATGCAAATGCTAAATTACCGATTGTTACCACGCTAGAAGGAATTGTATATTCTTTTTTATTATTTATAAAAGATACTATCTTAGTTTTGTCCTTATTAAAAATTACTCCGTTTTCTTCAGTAAAATACAAATTATCAACATCTATAGTTATATTCTTTAGCCCGCTACATCCACCAAAAATATTTCCACTTATACTCTTAAGTGTTTTTGGTATATATATATTATTTAGTTTATTACATGCATAAATACTTATCAAGGATAAGCTTTCTATATTAGAAGGTAACTTCACTGTTTCTAAAGAAGAACATCCTGTAATTGCTTGAGCTGTTATACTTTTTATTTGTGTATCTTCCATATCTATATTTTTTACGTAACTATTATTTATTGCACTTTGCTCTATAGTCCTTATTGTTGCTGGAAGTTTTAAATTTGTATCTTTACTAAAACTTTCTATAATTTTAATAGGATTACCATTTTCATCTTTTTCATACAATATATTATCTTCCGTAAAATATTTTTTATTCTCCGGATTTACTGTTAAATTTGTTAGCTTTGTACATGTTATTAATCTAGGAATCGTAATAGATTCTACATTTTTAGGTATATCTATGTTTGTTATTTTATTGCATCCTGAAAATATGTTTGATTTCATAACTTTAGTATTTTCATGTATTATAATGTTATCCTTTCCTGCTGGACAAGTTATTAAAGTATTGTAATCTTTAGTATATAATGCTCCATCATAGGATGAATAATTAGTATTTTCCGGATCAATATTTATTTGAGTTAAAGAACTACAATTTTGCAACGCCGTATCTAATGTAGTTACTGTTTTTGGTATTGTTATTTGAGTAATAGGATTGGCAGAAAAAGCTCCTGAATTTATTGTTGTAACGGTTGAAGGTATTATGATGTTGGACAAATTACAGCCCACCAACATTGATGAAGTTATCGTTTTAAAATTTATATTATTTGGTAATTTTATATTTGATAATTTCCTGCAATAATAAAAAGCATAACTGCCAATATATTCAACACTATCAGGTATATCTACATTATTTAAATTGCTACAACTCATAAATGCACTATCACCTATTCGTTTCAAGTTATTAGGTAGTTTTATACTTTTTAAGTTATTGCATCCTTTAAACATATTTGCTGGTATTTCCGTAACCTGCGAGTTTTCACTAAAAATAACATGTTCTATATTTCTATTGTAAAATGCATCAGCCCTAATTGAAGTAATGTATGCTGGTATTTCTAGAGTACCATATAATTCTGCTAGGTCTTTAACTCCTATCATTGTTTTTCCATCTTCACTTATTTCAAGCATTTGTACTTTTATTCCAACTTCATTACACCACTCTACTTCATCTTCCTTTAAACCTACATATATTAACTTCCCCCTAATCACTTGAAGAGTTTTTGCATAGTCAGAAGTTATTTGTGGAATTGCTTCTTTTATAGTTCCTTTTACATTCCCACTAATATATGGAGATAATTCTAAAGTTGCTTCATTAAAATCCCCAGTTGCTTCAAGCTTTTTGTTAGATATATACATATCTAGTGCACTTTTGTATTCTTTAATATTTGCCTGAAAAACTGCTTTTTTACTATTGTTTATTATACCACTGCTATTTAAACTTAAAATTATTACACTTGCTAAAATTATTATTAATATTATTGTAGTAATGGTTCATTATGACGAGCGATTATTGTATTATATTTCTTATTTCCTTATTGCTTTTCACGTTCTACATTTTTCTCATTCGGAGCAATCGTTCTATTATTCCTATTTTTCTCTTCATCAAGCTTATGATAATTTTCAAATTGTTCGGACTTGTCATATACCATAGATTCCATATTAGCATGGAACTCATCTTTTGTTTTGCTTTTTTCTCCAATTCTTTTTATTGTTGTATAAATTTTCTCATTTCTCGTTTCTAAATCTTGTCCTACAAATTGTAGTTTTTCAAGAACATCTTCTCCAAGAATATCTATTGCTATTTCATAATCTTTTTCCGACGCTAATTGTTCTGGATAGTGTGCATCTTTAGCAAATAAAACTTTAAGTTTATCTCCATATTTTTCAGATACATACTTCCAAAATTGCTTAGATGGTACTACTGTGTTTGCTTTATTATCTTCTATATTTTCTTCACCCGCATATCTTGCTATGCTACCTAAATTAATTTCCAAAGGTATTCCGGCTTTAATTGCTTTTTTGCAAATTTTGTCAGCTATTTTTTGTTCTTTTTTACCAAAAGAATCTCTAGCTTCCATAAAAGCGTCTGGGTGAGCTATTATATCTGGAATATTATTATCTATTGCTTCACAAATAGAATCTCCATAAAGTTTTAAAATGTCATCTCCAATTTGTTTTCCATGTTCATCTCGTTTAATTTCTTGTAATCTTCCATTCTTATCTACAACCCAATGTTGCCCTAACACCATTTTATCTGAAGATTCTTTCATTTCTTTTAAAAAGTTCAAATAATCTATGTCACCTATTTTTTTTGCATATTCAAACTCATATCCTGTCTCTATTTCTACTCCATTTTTTTTATATTCATCTCTAAAATGTTCAATAGCTCTTATGTAAGAATCTCTTTCTGATATATCCATTCTCATATTAGGATTTTTATTTAACCCTTCTGGCATTGGAATGTGGTCTGTAAATGCAACTTTCTTAATCCCCCCCTTAATTGCATTTTCTATAAATTCTTTGTCTCCTGTATCTTTTGCTCCATGTCCACATCTTTGCGTATGTACATGATATGCAAAATCTTGTATTGGATTTGAATTTATTTCTTTCTGATTCATTTCAGCAACATCTTGTCTATGCTCTCTTATTAATTTCATTTCTTGTTCAGTCATTTCAATTTCTGTGTCCATATTTTTTCCTGCAAAACCAAATCCATGTTCTTCAGAATAACTCATTTGATTAATAGAAGCTTCTTTACCCTCACAAAAACCACAACACAATTCATCAGTAACACTCCACGCAGTAATGCTTCTCATTTTTGGCTTTTCCCCATTTATACCTTCTCTTGTAAAATCTCTTAATATTTTCATTACATCATTTTGTAATTTTTGCTCATATTTTTTAATTGCATCTAACTGTTCTGGTGTTGCTTTATCATAATCAACCCCATCTAATCCTTTTGAAATGTCTAATTCTGTAACATCTATTGGCAAACCAAATTGTTGTAATTCCTCGATAGAATTTTTTAAACTCTCTATATCATTAATGCTAGTATGACATTGTGTGCCTATATGGTCAATAATTGTAATTCCGTGTTCTTTCTCATACTTTTGTATCCTTCTTAACACTTCAAATTGACTTTTCCTTTTATCTGGATTTTCAAAATTCCAATCATTATATCCAAAACTAGCATCAGGCATTTTTCCTTTTAGTTCTCCTGCTATTTCGCACAAATCTTCAATTGACAATTTTGCCATCCATTTATTTGTCCTTATTTCAAAAGGTTCATCATAGTCTACCAAT
>CAYXLQ010000014.1:0-22353 GCA_964465775.1 uncultured Clostridiaceae bacterium | reverse complement strand
TTAAATATTTAAAGGTAGTTTAATATTAATTATATAAAATTATTTTTTTCTAGGATTTTTTATAGCTGCTTGAGCTGCTGCAAGTCTTGCTATAGGTACTCTATATGGTGAACATGATACATAGTTAAGACCTATGTTATGGCAGAATTCTATAGAAGAAGGATCTCCTCCGTGTTCTCCACATATTCCTAATTTAATATCAGGTCTCGTTTTTCTTCCTAAATCTACAGCTAATTCTACAAGTTTACCAACACCATTTTTATCTATTCTTGCAAATGGATCTTGTTCATAAATGCTTTTTTGATAATAGTAATCTAAGAATTTAGCGGCATCATCACGACTAAATCCAAAGGTCATTTGAGTTAAGTCATTTGTACCAAAGCTAAAGAATTCAGCTTCCTTTGCTATTTCATCTGCCGTAACAGTAGCTCTTGGAATTTCGATCATAGTACCAACACTGTACTTTAAGTCTATTTCACTCTTTGCAATAATTTCATCTGCAGTTTTAACAACTATAGATTTAACATATGCAAGCTCTTTTATTTCCCCAACAAGTGGAATCATTATTTCTGGGATAATGTTCCATTCAGGATGCTTAGCTGAAACATTTATAGCAGCTTCAATTACTGCTCTAGTTTGCATTTCAGCAATTTCTGGATAAGAAACAGCTAATCTACAACCTCTGTGTCCCATCATAGGGTTGAATTCATGCAATGATGCTATGACATTTTTAAGCTCTTGAACTGTAATATTAAGTTCCCCTGCAATTTCAACAATGTCTTTTTCTTCAGTTGGTAAGAATTCATGTAAAGGAGGATCTAAATAACGGATAGTTACTGCTTTTCCTTCCATTGCTTCGTATAATCCTTCAAAGTCACTTCTTTGTATTGGTAACAGCTTTTCTAAAGCAATTCTTCTTGCTTCTTCAGTTTTTGCAACAATCATTTCTCTCATTGCTTTAATTCTATCTGCTTCAAAGAACATGTGCTCAGTTCTACATAGTCCAATACCTTCTGCTCCAAATTCTGCAGCTTGTCTAGCATCTTTTGGAGTATCAGCATTTGTTCTTATTTTAAGTTCTCTAAATTCATCAGCCCATTCCATAATCGTACTGAAGTTTCCAGAGATAGAAGCTTCAACTGTAGGAATTTGACCTTCATAGATGTTTCCTGTAGACCCATCTAAAGAAATATAATCTCCTTCTTTTATTGTTTTACCGTTAAGTGTAAAAATTTTAGCGTCTTCATCAATTACAATTGCTTCACAACCAGATACGCAACAAGTACCCATACCACGAGCAACAACAGCTGCGTGTGATGTCATACCTCCTCTTACAGTTAAAATCCCTTGAGCGGCATTCATACCTTCTATATCTTCTGGTGAAGTTTCAAGTCTAACAAGTATTACTTTCTCACCTTTTTCGTTTAAAGCTATAGCATCTTCAGCACTAAAAGCTACTTTACCATATGCTGCTCCTGGAGATGCAGGAAGTGCAGAACCAATAGGAGTAGCTGATTTAAGAGCAGCTTCATCGAATGTTGGATGAAGAACTGAATCTAATGTTTTTGCATCTATACTAGCCACTGCTTCTTTTTTAGAAATCATACCTTCGTTTACAAGGTCAACTGCTATTTGTAAAGCAGCTGCAGCAGTTCTTTTACCATTTCTTGTTTGAAGCATATATAATTTTCCATTTTCAATTGTGAATTCCATATCTTGCATATCTCTATAATGTTCTTCTAATTTATGACATATTTCAACGAATTCTTCATATGCATGAGGCATAACATCTGCTAATTTTTCTATTTTTTCTGGAGTTCTTATTCCTGCAACAACGTCTTCACCTTGACAGTTCATTAAGAATTCTCCATATAGTTTAGCTTCTCCAGTAGATGGATTACGAGTAAATGCAACTCCTGAACCAGAAGTATCACCCATGTTACCAAATACCATCATTTGAATATTAACAGCTGTTCCCCATGAAGCTGGAATATCATTCATTCTTCTATAATAAATAGCTCTAGGATTGTTCCAAGAACGGAATACTGCTTTTATAGATTCTAATAATTGACTTCTAGGATCTGATGGGAAATCTTCTCCCTTTTGCTCTTTATAATAAGCTTTGAATTTCTCAATCATTTCTTTTAAATCTTCTGAAGTAAAATCAGAATCAAGAGTTATTCCTTTAGCTTCTTTCATTTCATCAATGATTTTTTCAAAGTTGCTTTTTGGAACTTCCATAACAACATCTGCAAACATTTGGATGAAACGACGATAAGAGTCATATGCAAAACGAGGATTATTTGTCATCTTCGCAAAGCCTTCTACAACCTCATCATTTAATCCAAGATTTAATACTGTGTCCATCATACCAGGCATAGATGCTCTAGCACCTGAACGAACAGATACAAGTAAAGGATTTGTAGTATTACCAAATTCCTTACCAGAGATTTCTTCTAATTTTTTTAAACTAGTAAAAATCTGATCTACGATTTCTGGAACAATTTCCTTGTTATCATCGTAGTAACGAGTACAAGCCTCAGTTGTAACTGTAAATCCTTGTGGAACGGGCATGCCTAAAATTGTCATTTCTGATAAATTTGCACCTTTACCACCAAGTAATTCTTTTTGTTTACCATTTCCTTCAGAGAACATATAAACATATTTTGTGCTCATTAAAAAACCTCCCTTAATATAAATTTAATGTATATATTAGACTTGAAAAAGTCATATACAACACACAACAAATGAATTATACCAAATAGTTTATTAAATTACTAGGGGAAAAAGAGAAAAAACAATGATATATGTATAAAGCAAAAAACATGTTAGTAACCAATTAATTGCCTACTGAATATACTAAACTAGGTGATGGTTATGGAAATACTAATAGAAATACTTGTATACTTATTAGTTGTGCTGGGGATGATAACAGTTTGTTGCTCCATTTTTAATAAGTTCTCATTAATTGACCCGATGCTACATACAGAAGAAACTACATATACAAAAAAAGAAAACTATATAAGGAACAAAGAAGAAAACCAAAAGGTAGTTATGAATCTTAGGATAAAGGGTTTAGATAATAAAACTAAAGAAGAGACACTATATGCTATTGAAAATGCAAATTATTCTAATATATATGATGTAGTGGATAAAATACAAGTTTTTGATAATGATAAAAAATAAAATAAATATCTAGAATTCTAAATTCTGGATATTTTTTCATATATTACAAAAATATGAAAAAGTTCGATAACAATTGACATATCCAGGAGCTTTATTATAAAATAAGCAAGAAAGAGGTGGCTTAAATGTTTGCATACTTAAGGGGAAAAGCTGAACAAATAGAAAAAGATAAAATAGTAATAGGTATAAACAACATAGGTTACTTAGTAACTGTACCAGAAGGAGATGCAGAGAGAGTTCTAAAAATGGAGGGTACGGAAGTAACATTACAAATATATACAGATATAAAAGAAAATGATATAAGCTTATATGGTTTTTTAGACAAAGAATCTTTAAGTGTATTTACAAAACTAATAAAAGTAAGTGGTATAGGGTGCAAGGTTGCAAAAACAATATTGTCATTTATGAGTCCTAACGAAGTATGTATAGCTATAGCAAATGAGGATACGGCAATACTTACTAAGGTACCTGGAGTCGGACCTAAAATGGCGGGCAGAATAATATTAGAGTTAAAAGATAAAATACTTAAAGAAGATATAAAGGATATGAAATTGACTTTAAAAACAAAAAGTAAAACTAGTACTAGTGAAAGTGAAGCGATTCTTGCACTAAAAGTACTAGGTTATCAGCAAAATCAAATAATTGAAGTCTTAGAAGGAATAGAGACTTCTAATATGAAAGTTGAAGAGATAATAAAAAAAGCATTAAGTTATATGAATAACAAATAGTATGAAAGTGAAATGAATTAGAAAAAACATAACAAAGGAGTTTATATATGATAGAGTTTCAAAAAGTAACCAAAAAATATGACCATGATGTATATGCTTTAAATGAGGTAGATTTAAAAATAGATAAAGGTGAGTTTATATTTCTAGTAGGTCCATCTGGCTCTGGAAAATCCACCTTTCTAAAATTAATCATAAAAGAAGAAGATCCAACGAGTGGAAAAATAACAATCAATTCAAAAGAATTGAGCAAGTTAAAAGAAAAAGATGTACCATATCTAAGAAGAAAAATAGGTTTTGTGTTTCAAGATTTTAGATTATTATATGATAAAACAGTAGAAGAAAATATTGTTTTTGCACTAAGAGTAATAGAAGCATCTGAAAGAGAAATAAGAACTCAGGTAAATAGTGCTTTAAAACAGGTTGGTTTAGAAGGCAAAGAAAAATCGTATCCTAATCAATTATCGGGTGGAGAGCAACAAAGGGTTGCACTAGCAAGGGCAATTGCTACAAGACCTCCAATTATAATTGCGGATGAACCTACTGGAAATCTGGATAATGTTACAGCTAGAGGAATAATGGAATCACTTTTTGAAATAAATAAAAGTGGAACGACAGTAGTAGTAGTTACCCATGATGAAAGTTTAATAAAATCATCAAACAAGAGAGTAATTAGTCTTAATAAAGGAAAAGTAGCAAGTGATAGTGGAAAAGGGGGACTAGTTTAATGAGAACATCTACATATTTGTTTAAACAGGGATATGATAATTTAAGAAAACACGGTTCTAAAACTTTTTCTACTATGCTTATAATTTGCGCAACAATGATTATACTTGGAATATTTTTAATAATTGTAATTAATGTTAATCATAATGTAAAGACAATAACAGAAGGACAAGGCTTGCAAGCATTTGTATCAGAAGACCATCTAGATGAAGATAGTGTACAAGAAATTGGAAGAAAGTTAAAAGATGTAGACAATGTAAAAGAAATAATATTTCTAAATAAAGATGATGCTTTGATAGATGCGAAAGACACATTAAAAGAATACGCATATTTATTAGAAGGTTTAGAGAAAGCAAATCCTTTCCCAGCATCATTTATAGTAAAATTTGAAAACCTGCAAGGAACAGAAAATGTTAAAAAAGCAATAGAAAGCATAGATGGTATATATAAAGTAGGATATAATGAAACAATAATGAATGCGGTTATATCTGTGGCGGATATCGCTAAAGTAGTATTTTTTGGAATTGGTGGAGTAATGATATTAGTATCAACATTCATAATTTCAAATACAATAAAGCTGGCGGTTTATTCAAATAAGCGTGAAATATTTATTATGAAATATATAGGTGCTACAAATAAATTTATTAGAAGGCCATTTGTAGTTGAAGGAACACTTATAGGAACAGGAGCTGCAGCGATATCTTGGGTTATTGTATCACTTACTTATATAGCAGCATATGCAAGGCTTCCTAAAATAGGTTCTACACTTGGGGTATTTGGATTTGTACCATATTCAAACTTATGGCATGTTATATTAATAGCATTTGTTATGCTAGGCATAATGTTGGGGGTAATTGGAAGTGGCATTTCCATTAAAAAATACTTAAAAGCATAGGGGGAATAGTATGAAAAAGAGTATTAGAAAAACAGCATATATATTCTTGATTATTGTTATTGCAATAGGAGGCGTTGCAACAAATGTCTATGCTGATAAAATTTCAGATATAAAAGGAAATATAAATGAGATAAAAAAACAGCAGTCTGAAGCAACAAAAAAAATGCAAGAAACAGAAGATACAATTAAAGATTATGAAGAAGAAGTAAAAGGACTAGACAACAATATTGATAAATACTCTAAAGAGATTGAAAATATGAGCGGAAAATTGGGAAGTATTAGTCAAGAAGTGGCATCACTTGAAAAAGATTTACAAGATGTTTCTTCAAGTTACGAAGCAAGTAAAGAGTTGCTTAACACAAGACTTAAAGCTTTATACGAAAATAGATTTATAAATGTTTGGGAGGTACTTTTTACATCATCGGGTATAACAGATTTTTTAGCAAAATACAGTGTAGTAGCTTCACTTTTAGAACATGATAAAAAGATGTTGGGTGCACTTCAAAATCAAAAAACATATATTAGTAGTAAAAAGCAAGATTCTGAATTAAGGAAATTACAGTTAGAACAACTTGAATACGATTTGGATAAGTCTAAATCTGCACTTGAAGGAGCAAAATCAGCAAAGCAAGCAAAAGTAGATAAACTAGAAGGTTCTAAGGTTGAACTTGCAAAACTACAAGCTCAATTAAAAAAAGAATTAGAAGAACAAATTGTAAAGCTTAACAAGGAAATGGCGGAAGCAAATAAGGGTGGAGGAGTTTTTGAGGGAACTTTTGCGTTTCCAGTTCAAATGACAAGTTCTGCAAAGCCAGTTGTAACAACAAGATTTGCTCAATGGTATAGTCCTTGGGGAACATACTGTACATGTCATAATTGGGGAGTAGACATTACATATACTGGTAGTAACCGTAATCTAATAGCAATAGCTGACGGTAAAGTAACAAATGTAGTATATGGAAGCGGAGGATTTGGATATTACCTTATTATAAATCATGGTAAAAACTTAAGTGATGGTTCAACATATGTTAGTAGATATGCACACTGTGCAAGTATTAATGTGAAAGTTGGAGATACCGTACGAAGAGGACAAACAATAGCCGTGATGGGAACTACAGGAAACTCAACAGGAGTACACTTGGATTTCTCACTTATGAAGAACGGAAAATACGTAGATCCATTACAATACTACGGTGGATACAATGCATTTAGGCATATGTATACAGAAAGTTGTAGATAGAATTAATATAAATAAAGAATCCCTTATGTGAAAAAACTTCACACAAGGGGTTTTTAACAAGACATAAAAAGCTAGTAATATATTTTACAGTCGTTTTTTGACATACTGTTTTCATTGACATATTGTTTATAAAATGTTAGATTGTTTTCAGGAGGTGATAGAATACATGTAGTTATATTAATATCTTTTGCTATAATAGCTTATCATACAATAGATGTATATTTACATACATTAAAAAATAAAAGAATGGGGCTAATTAAGCAAAAAAAGGAAGAGCTATTTCTTTATAAACTTTCATCTAATTATTATATAAAAAAATATTTTATCAATATAGAAAAAAGAATAAATACGTCGGGATATCCATTTGGTATCACATTAAAAACATACTTATTCCTCAAATATGTTTTATCAATAATTTTATTTTTAATCTCAATTATTAATAACAATAATATTTTTACATCAATTTTAATTTTTGTTATCGTTTTTTATTTTCCAAACATGTTAATCTATATTAAAAGAAATCAAGAAAGAATAGAGGTCGTTAAAGAGTTTAGAAATATTACTGATACTATGATAATTTTACTTACTGCTGAAATGCCGTTTAAAAATGCACTAAAGCAAGCAAGAAACATAATAGAACTGGAGAGGTTAAAACTTGAATATACAAACTTTTATAATAATTATGAAATGTATAATTATAACATTAAAAAGGCCGCCAACCAGTTAAATAATACTTTTGATTATTATGAAGTAAAGTTGTTTTTATCAACATTACTAAATAGTGAAAGAGAAGGTAATGTAATTGAAAACCTAGAAAAATATAATACAGTTTTAGATGTAAGTTATAGCAAGTATTTAAATAAAGAAACTGGAAAAAAGTTAATGTATTTAACATTTGGAACAGTTTTATCACTTCTAAATATTTTGCTAATCGTAATGTATCCAATATTTATAGAAATGGCTCAAAATTTACAAACTATTTTCAAATAAAGGAGGTGGAAAATTGAAAAAAGTTCTACTTATAGTTAAAAACAATAGGAAAACAATAAATGATAAAGAAAAAAGATTACAAAATAGAAGAGGCTCAGAGTTAGCACAAACTGTATTAATTACAGCCATTATGGTAGTAATAGTGGCTACGTTGTTCTTTCCTCAAATAAAAACCTTGTTTAGTAGTGCAATGGAACAAATAACAGTATGGTTTAACAACGTATTAGGAGACATATCAAATGGATGATTAAAGGAGATGAAGATTGTTTAAATACAAAAAAATCATTATAGCACTAATAGTTACAATAGTTCTATCAATTGTTATTGAATACTTTATCAAATATTATGCGTCTAAAAATGAAATAGGAGTTTACATGTTAAAGAAAGACGTATATGCAGGAGAAATTATAAAAAAAGAGGACTATAATTATATAAAGATACAAGACAATAATAAACTCTTATCTAATAAATACATTTTAAAAGAAAATCCAGAAGAAGTAATTGCTATAAATGATTTATTAAAAGGACAAATTTTACTTAAAAATTATGTAAGTAATAAAGAAATGAAGCTGGAAAACAAGCAAGAAGAATGGGAATATATGAGCATAGAAGTAAAGAATATCAGTGATGCTATCGCTTATCAATTGAAGCAAGGAGACTATATTAATATCTATTATACTGCAAAGGGATTTGAGGCGGATGAAATTCTAAAAGCTAAAGAAAAAGTTTTTAGCAAGGATAACTTAGGCAAAAACATTACAGCAAGGGTATTTGAAAACATTAAAGTAGAAGGTCTTTATGATAATACGGGGCAAGTCTTAAGTGGTAAAGGAATATATAAAGCTATAATTATTAGAGTGGAAAAAGAAGAAGCTATGTTACTTTCTAATATTAAAGAAGAAGGAAGCTTTACTTTAAGTTTAATAAAATAAAAGGAGGGGATATAATAAAGGTTTGTTTTATATACAATAATCAAAATAAAAAACATGATGAACTTGCAAAAAAAATACTAAAACATTGTAATAAAGAAAATGGAAAGATATTATCTGATTTGTTTATTGGTGAACTTAAAAATGAAGATATTAAACCATACAGGAAAAAATATGATTTATATATTTTTTTTAGTAACAGTATAGCAGAGTTTAAAGAGTTATTGTTAAAATTGAAAATTCCTAAAAGGTCAATATTAATAACAGAAAACTTAACTGCAGCATTTATAGAAGAAAGTATACATCATGTAATAGACATTATTTACAGTAAGTGTGATATAGAGAGGATAGCAGAACGTATAGAAAATACGTATATGAGGTTTTTAAGTGATGAGAAAGAATAAAGTGTTGATAATGTTAATAACAATAATAACTTTTGCTATATTTACCTTAATATTAATTTTGTTATTAAATAAAAATAATGATATGAATATAAAAGATATAAGTTTACAAGAAATTGATTATTACACGACTAAAATAATTACAGATAGAGAATTATTAAAAAGCAACTTTGAGAATGCTGTGCTTATTGGATATTCAAAAAAAGAATTAGAGAATAACTTTTATGATATTAAAATAATAAAAAATGATAAAAGTACATATACAATTATAATAAATAAGTTGTGGAAAGAACAAAAAGAAGGAAAATTTCAAATATACCAACAAGAATATATAAAAGAACTTGAACTGTTAATTAAAAGAATATTTAAGGTAGAAAGCAAAGATAAAATATTTGATTTTATACTTAAAGGGTATTTAGATTCAAAAGAAGAGAATGGAAATACAAAAGCAATATCAAGTATAAAAATAAAAGGAATATTATTGCAAGGAAAGATTGATAAAAATGAATATGTTGTAAAAGTAAAGGTACTTAATATATAAAAGGAGATAAAAATGAAAAGAACAGTATTAAGAATAACTATAATATCAATTTTTATATTTTTCGTTGTTAACAATATATATGCTATATCTGAAAATTTTAAATTTGTAATTGATACTATAGGTATTCCAAGATATAACGTATATGGACAAGAAATTAATGAAGATGTATATTATGCATACAATATCATGTCTTATGGAACGCCAGAATCATTAGAAAACAATTCTGGGCAAAGATGGAAAAATTCAAAATATGGATTATGGGCTAGATATTTAGGAAGATATAAAGGAAATGGAACAAGAGGAGAATATAACCTACTTGGCAAAAGTTATAGCGGAAGTATAATTAATAATTATTATTTTCCAGTAGACACATTGCCTGCAGATACACCAGAATATTGGAATTATTATGATAATCCTGGAGCAGAAGCATCATGGAAAGATAAAAGCAAGTATAGATATATAGAACAATTAGAATTTATGAAGACTACAAAGTTATTGTTTAATGATATTTCAAGCAAGGATAATTCCGATAATCCAGACAAAATAAAGGAATATAATATTACAGCTAATAAAATAGGATTAAATAAAGCTAGGCTTGATGCATGTTCTACGTGGAAGACTAATGGAGTTGTACATATTAGAAGAAAAGTTGGAACAGCTATAAGGTATGCGGTATTTCTAACTAAACCAATGGCGGCAGGTGCAAATATAAAAGCAGATATTGAGGTAGAAAAAAAAGATTACATCATTAAAGAAGATCAAGATAAAGTAGATATTTTAATAAAACATTCTGCAAAAGTACAAAATATGACAAATTATGCAAAGGAATCACATATTAAAGAAATAAAGACAACGCTAAGTATAGATGGTAATAACAAAAGTGAATCTGTAAAAATTAAAACATCAACTTCAGAAAACAGCTATTTATTAGTAGTAGAACGAAGAGACTTAAAAGAAAATCAAAAAAATCAAATAAATATAATTAATGATTGTTATGCACATACAGAGTTTGCGGTAGATGGATTAATGAGAGATAAAAAGGAAGTCGTTATAAATATTATGGTTGAAGAAAAGAAGGAGGAAGACACATTTGAAGTTGAGGATATAAGAATAGTAGAAAAGGTAAATGATGAATTAATGGTAGTACCAATAGCAAAAACAGAAGTTACAAATAAAACTGGCAGTTTAGGAATAACAGAAGCAGGTAAATACTTAGCAATTAAAATAAGTAAAGATGAAGTTAAAAGCATAGATGGAATAAAAGTAAAATTTTCTAATAAAGATATTAGCGATAAAGAAAAATTTGAATCACGTGATAAATTAAACACAATAATAGTCTTTAAAATCCCTATAGATACAATAACATCTATATATGGATGGAAGAGTTTAAGGGAAGCATATGGTAATTACTTTAATAAGCTAGATGAAAAGTTAGGACAAAGATTGAGAGAACCACATAATTTAACAATCAATTATGAAAATGAAGAAATAACTGAAATGTATATTGATACAATTGATGATTATATAAATAACATAAATTATAAATATTTTGGAATTAATGATAATAAGAGTAATAAATTAAAATTAAAAGACTGGCTAGAAGAATGAAATTTAAAAATAAGAAAGGCAATATATTAATAACGGTTTTCCCTATAACATTTATTATATTAATAATGCTAATTGGTGGTTTTGTATTTTTATATACTCAGATATTAATAGGAACTTTAGATTTAAAAGAAAATTTATTTTATTATGTTCAAAGTAGCCTTTTAAACGAAAGCATAGAGGAGCTAGCATATAACAATTATTACATTAATGAAAATGAAACAAAAAGCAAATTAACAGAGATATTACAAAAAAACTATAATTTTAATACAGCGAATATAAAAGGAATAGAAATATCAGATTTTAAACTTTTACAAGATAAGGAATATATAAATATACATACAAAAGGTAAATATAATGAAAAAGTTATACATGTAGAAGGAATAATATATATTAAGCCCGTTTTTAGTTTTTTAGGAGAAAGGATAAAAATATATTTCCATGATGATATAAAAATTAATACTTTAAATTTTCAATGAGCCATATAATGATGTGAGGTGAAAAAAATTAATAATAAAGAAGGAAATTCAATTGTGGTAGTGCCACTTATACTCGTAACATCTATAATAAGTATTATAATTTTTGGTGTTTTAATGATAAATATGATTGTTCCATTTGTGTGGTATCAAAAAATCCAATTAATAGCTCAAAAGTATACATATATAGTACAAAAGTATGGTTATTTAACTGATGGAGAAAAAATAAAATTAGAAAAGGAGCTTGAAGAACATGGAATAAATAAAGAAAAAATAAATATCAATGTTCCATTAGTAAAACAAGAATATGGGAAGTTGATTGAATTTGAAATTAAATATGAACATGAACAAAAGCTCCCAACATTTAATGGAAGCTTTAGAATGAAAACAAAATTAATACCTATAAATATTAAAAGGATAGTGGTATCAAAGTCACAATAATTTAACAAATTTTTGTTAATTGTTGAAGTGCTTTACCTTTAATGATTAATTGGCTTTTTTCGTTTATCAATGTTTTATATAAATCTGTTGCATAGTATTCTGAAGCATATTCAGAAAGAAGAGCAAAAGTTTTAATAAATTTTTTGTTTTTTATTGAAGCATTTCCAAATACCAAGAAGTAGTTTTCATTATATTTATATAAAGAGTTAGTTCCCATAAAAACACTTTCTTCTTTAATCTTATTAGATAAATCAAATATTGAATCTAAAGACGAAAATTTATATATACTACTTGCAACTGTATAATCAGGAGAATTATGGTCTGACTTAGTTAAAGGTTTTTTTAAAGGTTTCTTTTCTTGTTTTTTCTTTTTAACAGTATACTTTGATATTTCAGGCATATAATCAATTTTTGTTATAGTAACAACAAATAAACTTTCATTATCAGAAGAAGCTTCAACAAACAATTGGGAATCTTCAGCAATAAACTCATCATTTAAATCCGATTCTTCTAGAAGGTCAAGAAATAAATCTTGAGCCATTACAGAATCTTGTTCAATATCTTTTAGAGTAATTTGTCTTTGCGAAAGCTCATCTATAGTTAAGGTGATTCTAACCTTGTTCTCAGCAATTTTCTCTATTTTCAAGAATAATCTACTCCTTTCAAGAATAATGGTTATTCTAGTGTAATTATATGTATTATATGATTAAAAGGTTACACTGTCAAGTGAACTATTATCTGTCATATTATTTGCAAGTAATAAAATTATATGCAAATAGAAGAAAAGAATAATGAAACGTTGAAAAAGATTTAAAAACATGTTATACTACATAATAGTTAATTTCCTTACTCTCATTTTGAATGAGGGTCATAAGTCCACGGGGAGGTGAAGAAAAAATGAACGCATACGAAGCAGTAATTATAATTACGAAAAAAGTTTCAGAAGAGCAATTAGAGGAAGTAAAAAACAAAATATCTGAATTGATTTCTTCAAATGGAGAAGTAGTAAGTGTTGATGATTGGGGATCTAAAAAACTAGCATATGAAATAAATAAAGAAGAAGAAGGATATTACTTCTTATATACTTTTAATACTAAACCTGAATTTATTAGCGAGTTTGAAAGAATTCTTAGAATCGAAACAAATGTGTTAAAACACATGGTAATAAAAAAAGAAGATAATAAGTAGTTAATTTATATTTAAAATATAAATTGACCAAAGGGAGGTCATATATATGAATAAATTCCAATTTTTAGGGAGATTAACAAAAGATCCAGAAGTAAGGTATACAGCAAATACAAATTCACAAGTAACATCATTTTCATTGGCGGTTAATAGAAAATTCGTTTCTCAAAATGGAGAGAGGCAAACAGACTTTTTTAATTTAACTGCATTTGGAAAGACCGCTGAGTTTTGTTCGAAATATTTTAAAAAAGGTCAACAAGTTTTAGTAGAAGGTAGAATCCAAAATAGAACTTGGGAAGATCAAAATGGCCAAAAAAGATATGTAACAGACTTTATTGTGGAAGACACATATTTTGCAGATAGTAAAAGAGATAATACGAGTGGTGGAAATTTTGAAATGCCATCAGAAAATAATGCGTCTGATTTTGTTACAGTGGATGATACAGAAGAATTACCTTTTTAATTAAATGAAAGGAGTATATTAAAATGGCAGATAATAGAAATAATAAGCGCGGAACAAGTAAAGATAGACCATTTAGAAGACCTAGAAAAAAAATATGTGTTTACTGTGCTAATAAAGAAGAAGTAATAGATTATAAAAATTTAGAAGGCTTAAAGAAATTTGTGAGTGATAAAGGAAAGATCTTACCAAGAAGAGCAACTGGAACATGTGCAAAGCACCAAAGAAAAGTTACAGAAGCTATAAAAAGAGCAAGAACAATTGCATTATTACCATATTCAGCAGAATAATATGTATAAAAAACAAGTGATTTTAATATCGCTTGTTTTTTATTTTTATTAAAGATTAATTAACTTTATTTCTACTTTAATGATATATAAATAACAATCAAAATGAAAACATATTTGCTGTTTGAAAAATTAACAAATATTTTTTACAGTTACTATATTATAATACTCTTCAATAGTTTGACAAAACTACCTATAAATAGTAAAATGTATAAGTAAAAGTGTACAAAAGGAGTAAGAAGAATGTCTAAAAAACAAGGTAATGGAAATAAGAAAAAAAGAACTAAAAAAATTAACCATTATATTATAGCGCCAATAGTATATCTATTGTCGATAATTTTCTTGTCATTACTTAATAATGCTTCAAAAGGTCAGAGAATGGTAGCCGATATAATAATACTACTTATAATGCTAGCATATACAGTATATATTCTATATTTTGAAGTAATAAAAAGGAAAAGCATAATAACTGATTTGTCTGGTGGATTTAAACGTGCAATGGGAAATACTTTAAAAAACATGGGAATACCTGTTATGTATCTAACAGAACAAGGCAAAATGATATGGGAAAATAGTAAAGCAGAAGAGATATACGCAAAAGAGTATATACCAGAAATATGGAGTAACATAAATAAACAATATGCAAAAAAAGAAGGTATAGAAATTAATATAGAAAAAGAAACTTACTTGGTATTTCCATCTGATATATTTTTGGGTGGAAGTTCTGGAAAATTATTAATTTTTACAGATAAAACAAGAGAATACGGACTTGAAAAAGTTTTAGAAGATACTAGAACAACTATTGGAATAGTATCTATAGATAATTACGAGGAATCCTTTCAAGGAGTTGAAGAAATTGTAAGATTAAATACACTTGCTCAGATAGATAAAATTCTAGTTGAATGGATAAATTCACATAACGGACTAATATCTAAATTTGAAAAAGATAAATATTTATTTGCTGTAGAAAAGCAGGTGTTAAATATATTAAAAGAAAACTCATTTGAAGTGTTAAACAAAATAACCAAAGTTTCTGAAGAACTACTTAAAGTGCCAGTAACAATAAGTATTGGTGTATCATCAGAAGAAGATACACTACATGGAAAATATCGTTCTTCAATTGCAGCCCTTGATGTAGCATTAGGAAGAGGTGGGAATCAAGCAGTTGTAAAAAATAACAAGAAATATGATATATATGGCGAAGGCGCAAAATCTGTAAATAAAACCAACAGGGTTAGATCAAGAATAATTTCACAGGCATTAAAAGACTTAATAGAGAAATCTGATAATGTTTATATCATGGGTCATAAAAACACAGATATAGATTGTGTAGGAGCCGCAGTTGGTATATACAAAATATGTGAAAGTATGAATAAGGAAGCATATATAGTTATAGACACAAAATATAACAATAGTACAAGAACCATAATAGAAAAACTTAAAGAAAGTAGTAATTATGAGGATGTATTTGTTACTAAGGATGATATAAAAAAACATGATTATGAAAATAGTGTTTTAGTAATAGTAGATACTCACAAGGAAAGTTATCTTGCAGCTCCAGATATATTAGGAGAATTTGATAAAAAGGTCATCATTGATCACCATAGAAGAGGTCCAGAGTTTATTGAAGATGCAATTCTTACATACCATGAAGTGTATGCTTCGTCGACAAGTGAACTTGTGACAGAGTTGTTAATGTATTTAGATGAAGTTAAACTTACATCTAAAGAAGCAGAGGTAATATATGCAGGGATACTTGTAGATACAAAAAACTTCTCATTTAAAACGGGAGTTAGAACTTTTGAGGCTGCAGCGTATTTAAGAAAAGTAGGATTAGATATAACAGAAGTAAAACATATATTTCAATCTGATTTTGAATCTTACGTTGCTAAAGTAGAGATTGTTAAAAATGCAGAATTTATAAATCAAAATATAGCAATATCTATAGCGGAAAACAATCATGAGGATATGACAGTTATAGCAGCTCAATCGGCGGATGAATTGCTATCAATTGCAGGAATCATGGCTTCATTTGTATTATGTAAAATCGATGGAGTTGTAATGATATCAGGAAGATCTCTAGGTGATATAAATGTACAAGCAATATTAGAAAGACTTGGTGGTGGAGGACATTTAACTTTTGCAGGAGCACAATTAGCAGGAGTATCTTTAGAAGAAGCAAAAGAAAAACTAATTAAAGAGATAGAAGAATATATAGGAAAAATAGAAGAATAAAGTAAAAATGAAAGGAAGTGCAGTAGATGAAGGTTGTATTAAATAAAGATGTTAAAGGCATAGGCAAAAGGCTTGACATAGTTGAAGTAAGCGAAGGGTATGCAAGAAACTATTTAATTCCTAGGAAACTTGCAGTAGTTGCAGATAACAAATCAACATCTGAAGCAAAAACTAAAAAAGAAGCAATACAGTATAAAAAGGATACTGAAAGAGAAAATGCTGAGAAACTAAAAGAAAAATTAGAAAAAACAGTAATAGAATTTAGACTTAAAGTAGGAGAAGGAAACAAACTATTTGGAAGTGTAACTAATAAAGAAATAAAGGATAAATTAAAAGAGACATCAAGCATTGATATTGATAGGAAAAAAATAGAATTAAAAGGTGTAGTGAAAACCACAGGAATGTATGAAGCAAACATTAAACTATATGAAGGGATTATAGCTAAGTTAAAAATAAAAGTAGTAGGAGTATAAGTAGTTATGGGAAATGAAGTAGTAACAAGAATACCACCAAATGATATAGTGGCAGAACAAGCGGTGCTTGGCTCAATGCTTGCAGATAAAGAAGCTGTAGTAAAAGCAATAGAAATATTGAAACCACAAGATTTTTATAGGGAAGATCATAAGGAAATATATAGTGCTATGTTAGATCTATATAGTATAGGTGAACCAATTGATTTTTTAACACTCAGAAATAGTTTAGAACAGAGGGGAACACTTGAAAAAGTAGGTTCAGACCTATTTTTATCAAGTCTTATTGATAGTGTACCTACTACTTCAAACATAGAATCATATGTAAAAATAGTTGAAGAAAAATCAACTATTAGAAATCTAATAAAAGTTGCAAATGATATTATTGCAATGGGATATGCTAATACAGAAGAAGTAAACAACATTATAGAACAAACAGAAAAGAGAATATTTGAGGTACTACAAAATAGAAACACAAGAGCTTATGCAAGTATTAAAGATATATTAATTGATACATTCGATAAAATAGAAGAATTATATAAAAAGAAATCAAAAATCTCAGGGTTAGAATCAGGATTTAATGATTTGGATTTAAAAACATCAGGATTAAAACCTTCTGAACTCCTTATAATTGCAGCAAGACCAGCTATGGGTAAGAGTGCGTTTGCACTTAACATAGCACACCATGTAGCACAAAAGGAAAAGTCCCCAGTAATGATATTTAGTTTAGAAATGTCGAAAGAACAAATTGTAAATAGATTACTTTGCTCTGAAGCAGAAGTGGATAGCATGAAAGTTGGAACAGGGGATTTAGATAGTGATGACTGGATAAAGCTAGGGAAAGCAAGCGGAACCCTAGCAGATACCCCTATATATATAGATGACACACCAGGACTTTCTGCAGCAGAATTAAGGGCTAAATGTAGAAAAGCAAAACTAGAAAAAGATATTGGACTTATAATTATAGATTATTTACAACTTATGGAATCAAAAGGTAAAACTGAATCTAGACAAAATGAAATATCAGAGATAAGCAGATCGTTAAAAATACTAGCAAAAGAACTGAATGTACCAGTAATAGCTTTATCTCAACTTAGTCGTGCTCCAGATGCTAGAGCTGATCATAGACCAATGCTAAGTGACCTTAGGGAATCTGGTTCTATAGAACAAGATGCGGACATTGTAATGTTTTTATATAGAGATGAATATTATAATCCAGATACTGAAAAGAAAAACATATCAGAAGTAATTATTGCAAAAAACAGAAGTGGTTCTACAGGAACTGTTGAACTTGCATGGATAGGCAAATATACAAAATTTGCAAATTTGTATAGAGGAAGTAATTAAATGAACGAGTTTAAAGAAAATAAAAACAAATGCGAACTTATAAATAAAGTAAAAAAAACAATTATTTCTAAAAAAATGATTGATAATAATGACAGAATAGTGGTGGGGATATCAGGTGGACCAGATTCTGTCTGTCTTTTTCATGTATTAATAGAACTAAAACCAATATTAGAAAAAGAACATAATATTTCTTATGAACTTATAGCATGCCATATAAATCATATGATAAGGAAAGAAGCAGTTAAAGATGTAAATCTTGTAAAAGAATATTCGGAAAAAAACAACATACCTTTTTTCTTATTAGAAAAAGATATAGTACAAATAGCTAAAGAGAATAAAATTTCAGAAGAAGAGTGCGGAAGAAACATAAGATATGAATTTTTTGATAAAATATTAAAAGAAAATAATGCAAGCAAAATAATAGTTGCACATAATAAAGAGGATAACGCCGAAACTGTGATTCACAATATTATAAGAGGAACAGGGCTTAATGGTTTATGTGGTATAAAGCATATAAATGGAAATGTTGTAAGACCTCTATTAGATGTATCAAAAAAAGAAATATTAGAATATTTAAAGAAAAACGATATAAAATATAACATAGATATAACAAATCAAACAAATGATTATACGAGAAATAAAATAAGAAATGATTTGATAAAAAAAATAGAAAAAGAATATAATCCTAATTTTATAAATACAATTACCAAGATGTCAGAAATATTGACGTTTGAAGAAGAATACATTGATATAACAGCAAGGAAAATGTATGAAGAGATAATTATAAAAAAAGAAAAAGATAAAATGGTAATAGACATATCAAACTTTAAATTATTTAAAGAAGCACTTAAAAACAGATTAATTATTTTAAGTATAGAAGAAATACTAGGTACTACAAAGGGTATAGAAAAAATATTTATTGATGATATAAAATCATTGCTTGAAAATTCTATAACAAACAAAAGATATTTATTAAGTAATAAATTACAAGTATTGATTTTAAAGAAAAACAAAGTGGAAATTAAAAAAATATAGTTATGTGTTTATTAAATGGATAGAGTGTAAAAACACACTATAACTATTGAAAAAACGAGGATAATGTGATAAATTTATAAGACAACAAATATGGAGGTAAAAATTGAAGAAGAAGAGTTTTTTAAGAAGTTTAATGAGCTATGTAGTTCTAATATTAATTATAGTATTATCAATTCAATATATGGAACAAGCTACAAATAAAAAAATAACATATACGGAATTTATGCAAAAGATTACTTCTAAAGAAGTAAAGAGCGTAGAAATAACATATGAAAAGAATAGTGCAGAAGTTGTATACAAAAATGATACGATAAAAAGGATTGTAGATATACCAGATAGCAGTGCATTTATAGGTTCGGTAGAGGAGCATATTAAAAATGGAGAATTTGACCTAACAATAGCAGAACAATCAGGCTTTGTTGTGTTTTTATCAATATTGCCAACAATTGCAACAGTTGCATTGTTAGTCATTTTACTTGTTGTTATGCTTCAACAAACGGGAGCAGGAAATAGTAAGGCAATGAGTTTTGGAAAAAATAGAGCAAGACTTGTAAATCCTAACGCGGAGAAAAAGACTTTGTTTGGGGATGTTGCAGGACTTAAAGAAGAGAAAGAAGAGTTAGAAGAAATAGTAGAAATACTAAAAGAACCTAAAAGATTTAAAGAAATGGGGGCAAGAGTTCCTAAAGGGGTACTGCTTGTGGGAGGACCAGGAACTGGAAAAACACTTCTTGCAAAAGCAGTTGCAGGAGAAGCAAAAGTACCATTTTTTAGTATAAGTGGATCGGATTTTCTAGAAATGTTTGTTGGCGTTGGAGCATCTAGAGTAAGAGATTTATTTGAAGAAGCAAAAAAAGTAAGCCCATGTATTGTGTTTATTGATGAAATAGATGCAGTGGGAAGACATAGAGGAGCAGGACTTGGTGGTGGACATGATGAAAGAGAACAAACGTTAAATCAGTTATTAGTAGAAATGGATGGTTTTGGAACTAATGATGAAATTATAGTAATAGCAGCAACAAATAGACCAGATATACTTGATCCAGCATTGCTTAGACCGGGAAGATTTGATAGACAAATAGTAGTTCATGAACCAGATATTAAAGCTAGAGAAGAGATATTAGAATTGCATTCAAAAAACAAACCAATGGATAAGGAAATAGACTTTAAAATTATAGCAAAGAATACTTCAGGCTTTGCAGGAGCAGATCTAGAGAATATGCTAAATGAATCAGCGTTACTTGCTGCTAGAAAAAAGAAAAAAACTATTACTATGCAAGAAGTAGAAGAAGCACTAGTTAAAGTAATGTTAGGACCAGAAAAAAGAAGCAAAGTTATAAGCGAAAAAGATAAAAAGCTGACAGCATATCACGAAGCAGGGCATGCAATTGTTTCAAGATTTTTAAAGGATCATGATAGTGTACATCAGATATCAATAATACCTAGGGGTTCTGCAGGAGGATATACAATGTATCGTCCTAACGAAGATAAAAGTTATCATTCTAAACATGAAATGGAAGAACACATAGTATCATTACTTGGTGGTAGAGTGGCAGAAAAACTAGTTTTAGATGATATTAGTACTGGAGCATCAAGTGATATTGAAAGAGCTTCTAAAATTGCCAGAGCTATGGTTACGAAGTATGGTATGTCGGATAAATTAGGTCCAATTACATTTGGAGCATCACAAGAAGAAGTATTCTTAGGTAGGGACTTTAATACACAAAAAAATTATAGTGAAAAAGTTGCTGCTGAAATAGATGAAGAAGTAAAAGCGATTGTAGTAAAAGGATATGAGGAAGCAGAAAGAATACTTACTGAAAACATGGATAAATTACATATTACGGCAGAGAGATTACTTGAAAAAGAAAAAATTGATTCAACAGAGTTTGATGAAATTTTCGAAATAACAAAAGAAGAGAAAGAAAATAATCATAAAGAATAAAAGAGAAAAGAAATCAGTTACTGTAATCAACAGTAGCTGATTTTACTATTACTGTAAAATTATTTAGAAAACTAAACAATACAAAAACAGGCTATAAGGAGTGTTACACAACCTTATAACCTGTACATTTGGTGCCGAAAACCGGGATCGAACCGGTACGAGGTTTAACCCTCGCAGGATTTTAAGTCCTGTGCGTCTGCCAATTCCGCCACTTCGGCATGGATATATATTAACATTTTGACCAAAGAATGTCAACACTTTTTTGAATAAAATATTACAGATTGGCACATCTTTTTTTATCTATTATGTAATATTAGTTTTAACCTGTTTATTGATAGAACTAATATGTTATGATAAAATAAGTACGATTATATAGAGATAATATTATAAAGGGAGATTAATAAATGGAGTTATTTAAAGAAGTTTTAAATAAGAACAAGAAAATGATAATAATCTATGTTGTAATAGGCATTATAACTACGTTAAAGGATAACTCTAAAATTGCTTTAGTTGAAAAATCTGGGGCTGGAAAATCTACAATAATAAAATTAATTATAGGACTAATTAAGCCTAATAAAGGCTATATAAAAATAGGAAAGAAGGATTTGTCGAAATTGAATCTAGATACATTTTATGATTTTGTCACGTATGTTTCTCAAGATTCACCAATTTTTGATGGCACTTTAAAAGAAAACATAGTGTTTGATAAAGCAGTAGAAGAAAGTAGAATAGTAGAAGTTTTAGAAATGGTAGGACTTTCAAACTTGTATAAGAAACTTGAAAATAGATTAGAAACTCAACTAGGTGAAAAAGGTATTTTTATTTCTGGTGGAGAAAGACAAAGAATTGTTCTTGCAAGACTTTTCTTTGATAATTCGAAAATAATCATACTTGATGAGGCTACTTCGGCACTAGATAGAATAATCGAGAAAAAAGTAATGAAAAAAATCACAGATGAACTACAAGAAAAAATAATGATAATTATTTCACATAGACTTGAAATTACAAAATTTGCTGATGATATATACGTCTTGGAAGATGGAAAAATTATTGAGAGCGGAAAAGTATGAAGAATTATTGAATAAAAATAGCTCTTTTAGAGAACTATATGATATTAGTATCAAAGAGAACATTGTATAATTAATTGTACGTTAATGAATAAAAAATAGACACATAATTGAAAACTAAGTATGGTAAAATGAAAAACATGTTGCGGTTTTACATAATAAATGAT
>CAYXLQ010000013.1:0-23298 GCA_964465775.1 uncultured Clostridiaceae bacterium | reverse complement strand
CCTACAAATCCTTTATTAATAAAACTGTTCTTAACGTCAAAAACTATACAGAGCATATAATCTAGTAATATTATTGAAAGTGAACTTAAAAAAAGAATGGGTAAGGATACTATTTTAAAGTTCGGAGCAAACATTGCACCAATTGCAAGTATGCCAGCTACAGAAAAAAGTTTAGCAAAAAAATTTAAAATTATGGTGCTTTCATGTGGTGATAAAAAAGTTTTTAAAGATAACATTTGTCCTCCTAAATTACTATTTTTACTATTGTTTGAATATTTCGTAAAAATATGCAAAAAATAGTAATGAAAATAGGAGGATTTTATGTTAGTAGTTTTTGTAAGGGCTTTAATTTTATTTTTAGTTCTTTTTGTAGTAATTAGACTAATGGGGAAAAGCGAACTTTCTCAAATACAACCATTCGAATTTATTATAATCGTAGTTATAGCTGATCTTGCAACAGGTCCAATGTCGGATAGAAACATGACAATGTTGCATGGAATAATACCTATATTAGCGTTATTGTTTATGTATATGATACTTAATTTCCTGTTGAAAACCAATAAAAAAATACAAACTATGGTCAGTGGTAATCCAGTATTATTAATTGCAAATGGGAAAATAATAGAAGAAGAAATGAGAAAACAATCATATGTAATAGAAGATATAATGTCACAGATAAGAAGTAAAGGAATATTTAAAATTCAAGATGTTGCTTATGCAATACTTGAAACTGATGGTGAACTAAGTGTAATAGATAAAAAAGAGATCACTGGAAGTATTCCTCTTAATGTTATAAATGATGGTGAACGATTAGAAGGTAACCTCGAAATTCTAAAAATGACTGATGATGATTTAAATAAAATTCTTAAATCTAAAAATATAGAAGAGCAAAACATATTAGTTGCTACTCTTGACGAAAATAATAAATTTTTATACCAGAAAAAAGGAGGAGGTAATTAATGAAACAAATTGTTATATTAATAACAGTATTTGTTATTGTCGTGATCGCAGGAACATGGGAGTTATCATATATAAAAGATAGCAGTAATATGTTTTTATCTGATATAAGTGATATAAAACAAATAATAGAAAGAGATGATTACGAAGACGCTCAAAAACAAGCTAAACAATTAAAGGAAACATGGTTAGATATTAGAAAATCATGGTCAGTATTAATGGATGATAGTCATATGGATAATATTGAAGAAAAACTAATTTCTTTTGTACATTACGTTCATTCTGAAGAAGAAAGCAAAGCTAAGCATAGTGCAGAATCTTTAGCAAATGCAATAAAGCAATCAATAAATTTTCAAGAATTAAAACCTGAAAATATTTTTTAAAGATTTTTTGATTTGTACAATATTAAGATCTGATGTATTTACAAGTGGTAATCTAACATCACCAACAGCTAATCCAAGAATGTTCATTGCTTCTTTTATTGGAATAGGATTTACATCAATAAATAATGCATCAATTAAATCGGAATAGAAGAGTTGTAGTTCTTTTGCTTTATCTATTTCATTATTTTCATAATAATTACACATATCATGGATTTCTTTAGGAAGTATGTTTGAAACAACAGAAATTACACCGGTACTGCCGATTGAAAGCATTGGAACTATAATATCATCATTACCTGATAATACACAGAAATCATTATCTGTATTTACAATTATTTTAATAGCTTTTCCAATATTTCCAGAAGCTTCTTTTATGGCAGAAATTTTAGGGTGTTTACTAAGCTTAATTGTAGTTTCGGCTGAAATATCTAATCCTGTTCTAGATGGAACATTATATAATATTGAAGGGATTTCTATTGAATCTGCAATTGTTTCGTAATGCTTAATTAATCCGTTTTGTGAAGTTTTATTATAATAAGGTGAAACTAAAAGTACATAATCGGCACCAGCTTGTTCAGCATGTTTGGATTGGGTAATGGTTTTTGCGGTATTGTTACATCCAGTACCAGCAATTACTGGTACTCTTTTTGCTACTTTATCTACAGTGAATTTAATGAGTTTGTTTTTTTCGCGTTCTGTTAAAGTAGAAGATTCGCCAGTAGTCCCACAAACTACAATGCCATCTATTTCGTTTGAAATTTGAAATTCAATAAGTTCTTCCATCTTAGTATAATTAATCTTACCGTTCTTAAACGGTGTTACTATCGCGGTGAAAGCGCCTTTTAACATATTATCACTCCTTGTATTATTAGTTTATTAAGAAAAAATTACCATGTTACAAAAACATGTATAAAAATACAAATATGAAGCAAACTATTTATATAAAATATTTTTGAAATATAGGAGGTATTTATGAAAACAATACATTACATAGCATTAACCCTACTTATTATTGGAGCAATAAACTGGGGCTTAGTTGGACTATTTGATTTCAACTTAGTTAGTATGTTAGTAGGACGAATGCAAATGCTTGAGAATATAGTTTATATATTAGTAGCATTATCTGGATTATGGGCTATTAGTTTTTATCAAAGACTAGACGAAGACAGAGTATAATAAAAGATATGTTTTAATATTTAAATTATAATTCAAACTAATGAATATTTATATAAACAATGGATAATATAATAAAACAGCATCAAATATCTGATGCTGTTTTATAAATATAGCACAATATATTTTACAAATACTTGTTATTATTAATAATACCTTCTAATATTTGTACTGCATTTGTAGCGGCACCGCTTACGAACGTTATCTGAAACGACCCACATGTTTAATCCGTTTTTTATAGAATAATCTTTTCTAAGTCTTCCTACAAAGACATCATCCTTACTTGTTGCAAATGTATTTAAAGGATAAATATTTCTAGAAGTATCGTCTAAAACTGCAACACCAGGACTATTTGCAAGTAGTTGCCTTAAATTTTCAATATCAAATTCATCTTCAAAAGATACATTTATACTTTCCGCGTGAGAGTTGAAAACAGGAACTCTAACACATGTAGCAGTTATATCAATAGTAGGATCTTTAAGGACTTTTTTTGTTTCTTTAATCATCTTTTCTTCTTCTTTTGTATAACCATTATCTAAGAAAGAGTCTATGTGTGGTATACAGTTATTATATATTTTATATGGAAATTTCTTGGGTTTGTTTCCTACACTTGTTTCAATTAAATCTTGTAAGCCACTTGTACCAGCACCAGATACTGCTTGGTAAGTTGAGTAAACAATACGTTTAATACGATACTGTTTATGAAGTGGTGCTAACGCAACAACAGCTTGGATAGTAGAACAATTAGGATTTGCAATTAATTTACTATCATATGCGTCTTTTATATTTATTTCTGGAACTACTAAAGGAACCTCGGGATCCATGCGAAACTTACTACTATTATCTATAACTATAGTGTCATTATTAATAAATGCTTTAGCATACTTTTCACTTATTTCACCTCCTGCAGCAAAAATAGCATATGTGAATTTTTTTAATGGAGCTTCTTCAGTTAATTCCTTAATTTCATATTCTTTTTCCATGAATTTAATTTTTTTACCTACTGACCTACTAGAAGCATATAAATAGTACTCGTCAATGTTTAATTTTTTTTCTTCTAAAACTTTTAGTATAGTAGAACCTACAAGACCAGTAGCACCTACTATTGCACAAGAAATCATAAAACCACCTCTTCATATTTTATGAAAGAGATGGCTTGTTTTATGATATTAATGCGAATTATTTATTTTTATTACACACTTTTAAAAAGTTATTTGTTAATTCATCTTTGTCTAAAGATATATAAATACTATTTAAATATTCTAGTTTAGAATCCTTATTAAAATTAAAAGCATATTTATATGCAAAAAGAACTTGCGATGAAAAGCCTAAATTTTTATTAAACTCACTATTACCATATTTAGAATCTCCTACTATTGGAGTTCCAATATGTTTCATATGTGCTCTTATTTGGTGAGTCCTACCGGTATGAAGCTGTATATCTAAAACTGAAATATTATAATCACGTAAATATTTTATAACCTCATATTCAGTTATAGCAGATAAGGCACCAGGTATTTTTTCATTTACTATTTTACTAATAGCAAGTTTGCTATCTTTTAATATATATCCTTTAAGATAATCATGCTTTTTTGGCATAGCACCATGCACAAAGGTTAAATATTTTTTATATATTCTATTTTCTTTAAAAGCATTTAATATTTCTGTATTAGTCATGTCATTTTTAGAAAAAATCATAAGCCCTTCTGTGTTAGTGTCTAATCTGTGACAAATTTTAATGTTATAATTGTTTTTATCTTTTTGAATCATTTGTTCAAATGAAAAACCAAGCTCATCATATGAAACACTCTCCACGCCTTTAGATTTATACGCTATTAATATATTTTCATCTTCATAACTATACAAAATCTTTTTTGGAATAGAAAATAACACTTCATCATTAGCATATATTTCTATAATATCACTTGAGTTAACAATATAATCCTTTTTAACTCTCTTACCATTTACCTTAATGTTTTTTATTCTAAACAATTTATGAAGAGAAGAAAGTTTAAGGTTAGGGAAAGCTTTTAGGATTACTTTTAATATATTCTGAGAATCTTGAGAATCTTTTACTATTATTTTTTTCATAAAACAATTATATATCAATGATTAAAGAAAGACAATTATAATTAATACAAAAAACTAATTATAATTAATAGAGAAATAGAACATTGTAATACTGCATAATAACAGTAATTTTATAATTGTAGGCAATATTAACGAGACGTATTTAGTTATTCCGGTTTTTTATTTCTAAATGTCAAATAACTTGGTTTTACTAGGGATACTATTAAATTTTGCCTTGCGTTTTTTATATATATACTATATAATTTATTAAATATAAATGACATATAAGATAAGAAAGAAGGAATAAAATATGAAGATGTTTAACCCATGGCATGATTTTGATAGTAATAGGATAAAAAAAGACCGATTTTGGGCCTTTATAGAGATTCCAAAGGGGAGTAAGAATAAATATGAACTAGACAAAGAAACAGGACTTGTGAAATTAGACAGAGTACTTAGTACATCTGTGCAATATCCAGCTAATTATGGCTTTGTACCTAAAACTTATGCAAATGATGATGATCCACTAGATGTATTAGTACTTTGTCAAGAAACTATACCTCAAAGTGTTCTTGTTGAAGTAATACCAATAGGGGTAATGTTAATGGAAGATGACGGAAAGCTAGACGAAAAAATTATTTCAATAGCAGTAAAAGATATGGTTTATTCATCATATAAAAAGTTAGAAGATTTACCAGAACATTTAACACTTGAAATGGAACACTTCTTTAATATTTACAAAGCTTTTGAAGATAAAAAAGTTGAAATTAAAGGTTTTAAATGCAAAGAGGAAGCAATTAAAATTGTTGAAAAGAGTATAATAGATTATAAAGAAAAATTTGGAGAGTAGGAAATAATAATGGAAGAAAAACTAAATAAAATATTAGAAGAAGGAAAAAAAGAAATATCAAATGTTAAAGACGAACAAACTTTACTTAAAGTAAAGTCTAGATATATTGGCAAAGATAGCGAAATAACTAAAATAATGAAAAGTATGAAAGATCTTACTATAGAAGAAAAAAAAGTAGTAGGAGCTCTTACTAATAAAATAAAAAATGAATTAGAACAGTATGTAAAAGTAAAAACAACGGAGCTAGCAGCTAAAATAATAAGTAAAAAGACTTTTGACCATACATTACCTGTAACAGAAGAAAAAGGTTCTTTAAGTCCAGTTACGATTGTTGCAAATGAAGTTGCCGATGTCCTTAAAAAAATGGGATTTATAATAGTGTCAGGTCCAGAAATGGAAGACGAATATCATAATTTTGAGGCTTTAAATGTTTCAAAAAACCATCCTGCAAGAGACATGCAAGATACATATTGGACGGATGAAGCTAAAGTTCTTAGAACACATACCTCACCAGTTCAAGTAAGATCAATGGAGAAGTATGGTGCACCACTTAGAATTGCAGCACCAGGTAGATGTTTTAGAAATGAAGATTTAGATGCGAGCCATGAAAATACTTTCTTCCAAGTTGAAGGTATGGTAATTGATAAAGAGGTATCTATAAGCAATTTAATATATGTAATGAAAAATATATTAAAAGAAATATATAAGGCAGATGTAGAAGTAAGATTAAGACCAGGATTCTTCCCGTTTGTTGAACCAGGATTCGAACTTGATATAAAGTGCTTAATATGTGACGGAAAAGGATGCCCTACATGTAAGAATAGTGGTTGGATAGAATTATGTCCTTGCGGAATGATTCATCCAGAAGTTCTTAGGATGAGTGGAATTGATAGTTCAGTATATAGTGGATTTGCCTTTGGTATAGGATTAACTAGAATGGCCATGATGAAGTATAAAATAAATGATATAAGAATGCTTAATGCAGGGGATATCAGAAGTCTAAAACAGTTTGGAATAGAATAGGAGGAACGAAAAATGTATATATCAACAAATAGCTTAAAAAAGTATATTAAAAATAGCAATAACATTGATTGGAATAAGGTATGGCAAGACTTTACAATTCGTTCTGCTGAAATAGATGGAATAGAAGAAAAAGGGAAAGATATACAAAATGTTGTTGTAGCCAAAATTGAAAAAATAAAAAAACATCAAGATAATGAAAACTATAACATACTAGAACTTAATATTGGAAGTGGTAGTATAGTAGTTGTAAGTACTGCTAAAAATCTATATGAAGGAATGCTTGTACCTTGTGCTTTAGAAAACGGAAGCCTAAAGGGATTAACTAAAGTTTCTAAAGTAGAACTTGTAGGAGTTTTAAGTGAAGGGGTTTTAGCAAGTGAAAGAGAACTTGGAATAAGTGATAAACATGAAGGTGTTATGGATTTACCGAAATCTTATGAAATAGGTGTAGATATAAAAAAATATATTCCAATTGATGACTTAATAATTGAGATAGACAATAAATCACTTACAAATAGACCTGATATGTGGGGATATTATGGTATTGCAAGAGAAGTTTCAGCAATAACGGGAAATGAATTATTAGAGTTAGAATTAACACATGAAGGATATGGAGAAAAAAAATTAAATATTACAATTGAAGATAAACAAAATTGTAACAGATATTCTGGCTTAGAGATTAGTAATATAACAGAAAAAGAAGCTAACATAGAAATGAAAACAATGTTATATTACTGTGGAATGAGAAGTATTTCATTATTAGTAGACCTAACAAACTATTTAATGCTTGAGCTTGGTCAACCAATGCATGCATTTGATAGTAATAAAATTAATGATATAGTCATCAGAAGTATTAAAGAAAAAACTAATTTTGTTACTTTAGATGGTGAAAACAGAGAAATAAAAGAAAACACATTAATGATTTGTAATGGAACTACACCAGTAGCGATTGCAGGAATTATGGGAGGAATAGATTCTGAAATAGAAGAGACAACAACTTCATTGATTTTAGAGTCAGCTAATTTTGACGCTACTTGTATTAGAAAAAGTGCAACAGCTTTAGGGCTAAGAACAGAAGCAAGCACTAGATATGAAAAAAGTTTAGATCCTAATATGACTGTGACTGCAATCAAACGTTTTGTTAAATTATTAAAAGATGTAGACAGTAACATTAGTATAGATTCTAGAATAGAAGATATATATCCTAATGTTGTAGAAAAAAAAGTAATAGATTTACCAAAAGATATTTTGAGAAAGTATATGGGAATTGAACTTGAAACTAATGTCGTTAAAAAGATATTAACTTCATTAGATTTTGAAATAACAGAGGAACAAAGCAAGTACGTAATAGTGGCACCTACATATCGTTCTACTAAAGATATAACATCTTCTGCTGATATAATAGAGGAAATAGCAAGAATATATGGCTATAACAACTTAGAAGAAAAACCTTTAAAGCTTGACCTTACTATAAAGGAAGGTGATAACATGTATGATCTAGAATATGTTATTAAGAAAAACATAGCAAAACAAACAGGTTTCTGTGAAGTTCATAGCTATCTTTGGTATCAAACAGATTTGTTGGAAAAATACAATATAAAAAAGGAAAAAAACATTGCTTTAATAAATAAAAGTGAAAACAATTTACTTAGAGATGATATTTCATTATCACTTTTTGAATATTGTTTAAATAATTCTAAGTATTGTAACGAGTATGGTATATTTGAAATTGGAAGTACTATAACTAGAGAAAAAGAAGAAAGAGTTCTCTCTATAATGAGTGTATGTATGAGTAGCAACTTAGAAGATAAATATAATTATATAAAATCAATTATCAATAAAGAAGTAGCAACACTAAAAAATCAAAATATAAAGTTTGTGCCTGCTAAGTCAAATAAAGAATATTTAAATGATGAATATACTTTAGAGATGATAGTAAATGATAAAAAGATAGGATACATATCAGTATTATCTAAGAACTTATCAAAGGATTGTGGTAAAAAGATTGATATTGTAAATGCAGAACTTAATATTAATATATTAATAGAAATTACTAAAACAGAAATAACATATAATGAACCATCTAAATATCCTAGAACTACAATTGATTATACAATTATTACTGATAAAAATGAAGATTACATAAATTTAGAAAAGGTTCTAAATAAATATACTAATAAATATTTAATGGAATATTTTATAAAAGATATTTATACTGATGATAAAAAGAAAATAACAATAAGATACGTGATAGGTTCAAAAGAAAAGACATTAACTCACGAAGAAATTTCAGAAGTATCTAAAGAAATATTAAATAATATAGAGTCAAATGGTTATGAAATAGTAAAATAATTAATAAAGAAGGAGAAGTATGAAGAGTATTAATGAAAAACATAATTTAACTCGAGAATTAACAGGCGTATTAGATTTAATAATATGCCTTCTCCTTTTCATATCCTCAATATATAAAGGAGCATTCTTTAAGTCTGATTTTCTTTTTCCAAGTGTTTTAATATCAATTATAGGAATAGTATATGTAGGATATAAGCTTTTAAAAGAAATATTAAAGAAGGAAAAAGATAAGAAAGTAAGGTCTAAAATAAGAGTAGTACTTGATATCTGTATGTTGTTTTTGCCGGTAGCATACATGTTACCAATTATATTTAATAAGTATTTAAGTTTACCAGATTCAATATATGAAATGTTGAAATATATTAATGCAACAACAATATATTTTATTGTAAGAAAGACTCAAAACACACATAAATATATTAGAGTGTTTTTAGTTATAGCTATTGTTCAATCTGTACTTGGAATAGATCAACTTACAAGCAGAAGTTTTGAACCATTACTAAATAATTTATCTACTGGATATCTTCAAGATAATACAAGACTTTCTGCTACAATTCAGTATGCTAATGTTACGGGGATAATTATTCTACTAGGTGCATTAATAGCTTATATATATTTTCCAAAATATAAGCATGAAAATAAAAAAACAGAAAAAATCAATTTTAAAGAAGTATTAATGATAGGAGTAGTGTTTTTATGTTCTGTAGCAATAACACTCACAAAATCAAGAGTGGCTACAGTTGTTATGTTTGCAGCATATTTTTTATCTATAGTTATAAATTATATTAAAAGCAATAAAAAAGAAGCATTAAAACAAACATTACTTTTTATATTAATACCAGTATTGTCTAGTATGATTGAAAAGCTAATAAATATTGAGCAATATGGCAGTATATATTGGCTTATCCTACTATTTACTGTAGTCTATATTATTATAATAAAATTAATATTTATGACTATAAATAAAGAGAGAATGAAACAATTAATAAAAAATATATCTGAAAATAAAAAAAGGAACTATCTAGTGTTACCATTATTATTTATTCTAACTATTATTGTGTTTGTATTACCTCAAAATTTAAAAATAGGGGTGCAAAACAAAAGATATAATTTAGATAGAAGTATATATAATTTTAAAAATAATGAAAATGAAATATCAATGAAGATTAAAACATTATCTGAAGATACAAGGTATAGTATAAGCGTTATAGCTTACAAACAAGACTATAAAGAGGAATATTTAGCAACTTTTAATTATTATGATAATATGAGTGGAATATTTAATGAGAAGATAACTGTGCCAGAGGATACAAGAAACTTAAGAATAAGATTTGTTTCAGAAAAGGGAACTTTTGAAGTAGAAGAATTTAAAATTAATAATAAGAAAGTTAAATTGTCATACATGTTTTTACCAGATGATATAGTATTTAAGATTAAAGATACTTTTAGTGGAGTATATGGGGATAGTTTAAGAGTAGAGTATATAAAAGATACATTTAAATTGCTCCAGAAAAGCCCTATAATTGGATCGGGAGGAGAAGCCTTTAAGCACGGGTATGCTAGTGTTCAAGAAAAACCGTACGTATCAAGTGAAGCACACTCTGCATTGTTACAAGCTTTAGTCGAGGTAGGTATATTAGGAAGCACAATACTAGTTTTAATACTAGCTATATCTATATTAGTAATCATAAAGTTGATAACTTTTAGTAAAAAAGTTAATAACAGGAAACAAAGAAAAATTATAGTATTAATACTTAGTTATATATCACTACTTTCAATAGTTATATTCGATCTGGGATTTTCATATGCATTTATAATTTTTGTTTTTACAATATATCTTGCGTTACTTGTTAATGAATACTGTGAAATAATAGACAAATGTTTTGCAAAGGAAGCAAACAATAAAAAACAATCAGCATTTGATTGGTCATATATAAAAATAATGTTTGCTTCTGTTTCTATAGTAACATTATTAGGTACAACATATATTACACTTAGTGCATATAGATCAAGTTTAATAGTTGTTCCAAAAAGAAATGAACAAGACACAATTTTAAGTCAGCATGAAAGGATAGCTTACTTAGAAGAAAAGATTAAAAAAGATCCATATAACATTGATCATAGATCAAAATTAAATGCAGAATGTTATATTTATAAAATAAGCTTAACGGAAAATTATCTTAATTTACTTGATGATGAAAATAAACAATTAAGAAAAGAAGTTAAGCAAGAATTAGATTATGTGTTAATTAAAATGAAAGAAAATTCAGACCAAATGCTAGAACATGAATACTATAATAAATATGTTTTAAAAGAAGTTGCAGATACATATATATATAACTTTACTAATTTTGCAGAAATATATAATGAACAGTTTGAAGGAGATGAAGTAGCATATAAATTCTATTTAAGTTATGCAATAAAGCTAATGGATAGAATAATAGAGCTAAACCCTATATCTAGAAAAGCAAATGAAATGTATCAAGAAATGAAAGAAGACTATATTAAAGAACTTGAAGATAAAAATAAGTATCTAAATAGCAAATCAATAGAAGAAATAATACTAAGTATTAAGTAATATATATACTTTTAAATAGCCTTTAATCAGTAAATAGAAGTTACTTTTTCAAATGACAATATTTTTTTAGTATAATAAATGAGTTATAAACGTTGATATATCAACAAAAAACAAGAGTTAGAACATCTGCCTCAAAGAGCTGTGTTTTAACTCTTTTATCTAAATTAAAAATCAAAAAAGAGGCCGAAGGCCTCTAAATGGTCGGAGTAGCAGGAGACTATATCTTAAAATACGAGAATTATCAATAATTTTAATGACTTTGATTTGAAAGTAATGAAACGATTGTTGCAGCAAGATCTAACAAACTTTTATATTTATATTTATATTTTTGTAACGTTAAGAAGTATACATTTATTTTTAAAAATAATGTAATAATATATAGCTTTTGTATATCAAAGTACATCAACTTTATTTTGTTTACTAAGGACAATTAACCCATTCATATTGTGACTCTTTAGATGAGCGTCAACATCTATTAAAATCTTAAATAAAATTAAAATTATATTTCCTGCAACCTTGGTATTAAATAATGTGCTGAATAAGCTGAAAATCATTCCTCCAAATATGATTGTGATTTGCATGATAAATATTCTTCTGTACGGAGGAAGATTGTTTGAGGATAGTTTATCTTGTTTGTATTCACCTTTTACAATGAAATTAGATATAAAAGAAACAAAGTGACTTACAAAGAGTACACCTATAGGGAAAAGAAAAGGTGATAAAAAATTAATATTGACAATGCTGTCTCCAAATAGAGCTAAAAGGATAAAAATATGTGCAAACATAAATATACCAAAGTGTAAAGTAAAGAACAAACTTGAAAAAACACCTATAAAGATTGGACGGGTTTTTATTAGAATTTTTAGTATACTAAAAAATCCGATAATTCCGGATTCACACCAGTATAGGAATATGATTTGAAACATACTCATATCGAAAAATAAAACGCCAAGAATAGGGACTAAATTAGCAGCTACTAAAAAAGTAACGGAAAGACTATAGCTTTTATTCATTTTAACACCTCTAAAAAGTTTATATGCGTTAATTATATTGTATAATTCAAATTTTTACAATAGTATTAAATCCCAAAATTGTGGGAAGTTCACCAAAATTCTGTAATTTACACTTAAAAGTAGTTAACATATTAATGTTGACTATTTTTTTATTATTATATATACTAAACATATAAACTTGGAGGTAAAATATGAAAAAAAGTATAATATTATTAACATTACTAATAGTTGTATTTATAGGAGTGATTGTAACTATAAATTATAAAATGATAACAGAATTAGACAAACCAAAGAATAATCTAAACAATCTAGAGAACAATAATGAAAGTTCTAAAATAAAAGAATCAAAGGACATAGAAATAGTTCCAACTATGGATGATCAAGTATTAAATAATAGTGCATGGTGTGGAACCTTTCAACTTGTTTGGAATGATATGAAAAACCAGGTTGTTAAACAAGATATAATATTTACACCACAACTTAGAATGGTTGAAAATCTAAATAAAGAAACCTTTACAAGTGATATGCTATCAGAAGAAAGTTATTATAAAAAATATGGCTTAAAATCTCTAGAGTTAAAAGAAGAAATAGAAAAAGGGATTAAAGAAAAATTCAATGAAACAAGTGATATAATAAAAGACTTTGATTGGTCAGAAGATGCATTAAATGACACTAACAATCCTTTTGCAGACAGATACTTTTTCTATGTAATGCTAAGAAAGAATTTTGAGTTTGAAAAAGAATTTAATAAGTTACAAGCAGGAGACTTTAACAATGGAGATTTTAAAAACACAACATACTTTGGACTTAGTAAAAAATCACCGAGAGAACAAAGAGAACAAGTAGAGGTATTATATTATAACTCAAATGATGACTTTGCAGTGAAACTGAAGACAAAAGATGATGAAGTTATACTATATAAAAACCCTACAGAAGATACATTTAATAAGATGTTTAGTAATATACTTATAAAAAATAAAACATATACAGGTAATAAGTTTTTTGAAGTAGATGATGAATTAAAAGTTCCAAATATTGATTTTAATAGAAAAAAAGAATATACAGAATTACAAGAAAAAAGATTTCTTACACTTAATGGTGAAGGAGTTATAAAAAAGGCAATTCAAACTATAGAATTTAAACTTGATGAAAAAGGTGGAAGTATAAAAAGTGAAGCAGCTATTGATATGATAGAAAAGACTTCAGCTAGGCCTATACCTGAACAAGGTAGAAAGTTCAATCTAGATGGTACATTTGCAATATTCTTAAAAGAAACAAATAGTGAGTTACCATATTTTGCTGCAAGAATAGAAGATATAACTAAAGTTCAAGAAGCAGCAGAAAGAATAAATTAGTATCTATATGTTGTGAAAATAAAATGAGAAGAAACAACTAAAAAAACAAAAAACACATGTGTTGATGGTGTTTAGTAATATCTAATTTAAACATATACTAAATATATATAATATTATTTAAAATTAATATATTATTTTTAAACCATAATTGTGCAAAATTATGGTTTTTTAGTGTATTTGGTTGACTGAAAGAGTAAAATAAAGTAGAATATAAAGGATAAAAGGAGGACCTGAAAGTGGCAAAAAGAGTAGTAGCAGTTATTGGTAGACCGAACGTTGGTAAATCAACATTTTTTAATGTTTTGATTAATGAAAAGTTAGCAATTATTGAAGATAGACCAGGCGTTACAAGAGACCGTATATATGCAGATGCAGAGTGGCGTGGCAAAAATTTCACTGTAATTGATACAGGTGGAATAGAGCCAGAGTCAGAAGACATTATTTTAAAACAGATGAGAAGACAGGCAGAACTTGCAATGGATATGGCAGATGTAATAGTTTTTGTTACGGATATAAAAACGGGTATTACAATTCAAGATGAAGAAGTAGCAAACATGCTTAGAAAAACTAAGAAGCCTGTTATATTGGTATGCAATAAATGTGATACCGTAGGTACACCTCCAGCAGATATTTATGAGTTTTATAATTTAGGACTAGGTGAACCATTACCTGTATCTAGCCTTGCTAAACTTGGCATAGGAGAAGTATTAGATACTATATATGATCTTTTCCCTGAAGATGAACAAGAAGATAAAGATGAAGAAGATATATCAGTTGCAATTATAGGGAAGCCTAATGTAGGGAAATCATCATTAGTAAATAAAATTTTAGGAGAAGAAAGAACAATCGTAAGCGATATTGCAGGAACTACAAGAGATGCAATAGATACAAAATTTGAAAACAAATATGGTAAATATACTTTTATTGACACAGCAGGAATAAGAAGAAAAAGTAAAGTATATGATAAAATAGAAAAGTATAGTGTTATAAAAGCACAAGCTGCAATAAGTAGATCAGATGTATGCCTTTTAATGATAGATGCAAATGAAGGGGTTACAGAACAAGATGAAAAAATAGCAGGTTTTGCTCATGAAGAAGGTAAAGCTATAATTATTGTAGTAAATAAATGGGACTTAATAAATAAAGAAGAAATGACAACAAGTAAGTATCAAAAGAAAATTAGAGAAAAATTCAAATTTATGTCTTATGCTCCAATTATGTTTATATCAGCAGTGACAGGGCAAAGAGTAGAAAAAACATTTGAAATGATTAATAAAGTATATAAAGCAAATACATTTAGAGTTTCAACAAGTATACTAAATGATGTTATAATTGAAGCTTTAGCAGTTGTACCACCAAATGTGGAAAAGGGTAAAAGATTAAAAGTATTCTATGTGACACAGGTAAGAAACAAACCACCAACATTTGTGATGTTTGTAAACAACAAAGAATTGGTGCATTTTTCATATTTAAGATACATTGAAAATCATATAAGAAAAAGCTTTGATTTAGAAGGAACACCTATAAGAATATTGGCCAGGGGAAAAGGCGAAAAAGAAAAATAGTATTGGGGGAAATATAGATGTTAAACGTGCTTGTGTTTTTATGTTCATATTTGATATGTGCAATTAATCCAGCAATAGTAATTAGTAAAAAAGTAATAGGTACAGATATAAGAAATGTAGGAAGTGGAAATGCAGGGACCACAAATGCTATGAGAACCATGGGAAAAGGTTGGGGAATAGTTGTATTTGTATTAGATGCATTAAAAGTTGTAATAGCGTATGGAGTAACAATGTTACTTTGTAGTATGTTTAAAGGAAGTAATGTAGTAACAGCAGAATCTATATATATAGTGGCAGCAATTGTAGGACATTGTTATCCAATATATTATAATTTCCAAGGAGGAAAAGGTGTTGTTGCAATACTAATTTCTTGTGCATTCTTAGAGCCAAAAACAACTTTGGTTTGTTTAATTGTAGCGATAATAATAATATTTGTATCAAGAATGGTTTCGATGGGAAGTCTTTCAGCAGTAGTTCTTTTTAATATTATGATTATGGTAATGGAACCAAAGTATCTATTTGGAGTAATGATAGCATCAGCTATAATTATATATAAACATAGAACAAACATTAAAAGGATAATGAACGGTGAAGAAAATAAATTATTCTAAATAAAGAAATAAATAAAAACAAAGATTATGGAGGAAATAGTTAAATGGAAACACTAATAACTAGGATAAAAGCAAGAGCGAAAGAAAATATAAAAAGGATAGTTTTACCAGAAGGACAAGATGTTAGGGTAATTGAAGCAGCAAGTAAAGTAAAGTCAGAAGGGATAGCAGAAGTAATATTAATTGGAAATAAAAAAGAAATAGAAACAATATGTGAAGAAAAAAACATTAAATTAGATGGAGTAAAGATAATAGATCCTAATAATTCAGAAATGACAAAAGAATATGCAAAAAAGTTATATGAACTTAGAAAAGAAAAAGGGCTTACAGAAGAAAAAGCTAATGAAATGATACTTGAAAATGTTTACTTTGCTACAATGATGGTTAAAGAAGGACATGCAGATGGATTAGTATGCGGAGCAGTATATTCTACCTCTGATACATTAAGACCGGCACTTCAAATAGTAAAAACAAGACCGGGTACTAAATGCGTTTCAGCATTCTTTATAATGGAGATTCCAGATTCTGATTATAAATCAGCATACATATTTGCAGATAGTGGACTACTAGAGTTTCCTACAGAAGAAGAAAGAGCAGAGATTGCAATAGAATCAAATGAAAGTTGTAAACTTCTATTACAAGAAGAACCAAAAGTTGCAATGCTTTCATATTCAACAAAAGGAAGTGCTAAATCTGATAGTATTGAAAGTGTAAAAAAATCACTTGAAATAGTTAGAGAAAAAAGACCGGATATAAAAATTGATGGGGAATTACAGCTCGATGCAGCAATAGACAAATCAATAGCTAAATCTAAAGCAGGAGATAGTGAAGTTGCAGGTTACGCAAATGTACTTGTATTTCCAGATCTAAATGCAGGAAATATTGGCTATAAACTTGTTCAAAGATTTGCAAAAGCTAGTGCATATGGACCTATAACTCAAGGATTAGCAAAACCTATTAATGATCTATCTAGAGGATGTACAGTAGAAGATATAGTTGGAGTTGTAGCAATTACAGCAGTTCAAGCAACTAAACAATAAATATATGGAATAATATTAAAACTACGTATAAAAGGAGACAAGTTATGAATGATTCTTTTCTTCCACAAATGGTAAATGATTTGACGTATGCTGAAATGTTAATAAGAGATTTAGTAACACCATTAAGCAATATATTAATATTGTTTATGGTTATAATGATGTTTGTTACACCGCACATCTTAAGAAAAAAACGTAAAATTAAGAGAAGAGATGATTTAATAATTCTTAATACATTTGTAATATGTATATATATATTACTTTCAATAATAATGGCATATGTGGTAACAAGCGGAAAACTTAATCAAAGTACCAATTATATGATGATTCCTAAAATAATCTTTTGTATAACAGGATTATTAAGTGTTATAATAGGCTTTAAATACATAATTGAAGATTTTATAATAAATTTAAATGAAAAAACAAAAAGCGAAAGTATAAAAACTAAACAAGTTGAGACTAAAGAAAAAACATATCCAGAAAAAGAAAGATTTAAAATTGATTTAGAAAATTTAAAAGAAACTGTGATGAATTTTATTACAGATTTAAAAGAAAAGATAAGTAAGAAATAAGGGGATGTAAAATTTATGGAGACGATGAGTTATAATAAAATTAGAAAGAAGCAAAACAATTTTGGAATATTTAGTTTTTTCTTGTTTGTAATACTAGGGACAGGTGTTGTAATTTATTCAATAATGAATGAACCAGATCCAACTGTAATTGGAAAAAATCCATTGAAGAATGTGGATGTGTATGGAGCTTATAAAATTCAAAACAATAAAAACGAAGAAAATGAAAAGACTGGTGAAGATATAATACCAGAAGAAATTAAATATAAAATAGAGACTAAAAGTTCTAGTAATAAGTCAGGGAATTTTAAGACTAATATTTCAGCTCCAAGTATTACAGTAAATGGAGCAAAACTAGAAGAAATTAATAAACAAATATATAGTTATTATGAAGAAAAAGCAAAAACCTTAAAAGAGCAAATGTCTAAAGCAGAAAATCGCTATACATATAAAGTTACATTTAAGAATTATGAAAATAAAATTGGAAATAAAACAATTGTTTCAATAACAGTACATGAGAGAATTATAGATGACGCTGCAGGTTCTAGTACAATGGATAGAGTAAATGGATACAATATAGATTGCACACAAGGAGAATTATTAAAGCAAGAAGAAACAGCACTAGAAATGTTAGGAGCTAATTATGCTAAACTAATTAATGATGGCATAAAAAACAAAATGGTATCTTCAAAAATGATAGCAGAAAGTAAATATGATTATACCCTTACAAACTTAGAACAATTTTATATTAAAGATGGAAAGTTTCATATATTACTAAATGAAGGTGAAGTTGTAGATAAAAAGCATGGACTTATAGACATTACAATAAACAAATAATAAGAGGAGGAATAGGGAATGAATAAAAATAGTAGGGTTGTCAAAACATTAGTGTGGGTTGTTATTATCAGTACTATATTTACAGCATTTTTAGCAGTAATATATAGTATAATATAAAAATTGTTTGATAAAGGTGGAAGTTAAATTGAAAAAAATAGTAGATTTTTTTATAAAAGGAGTGTATTTTCTTAAAGATACATTAGAACTTACAAATGCATGGAGAGTAGCTATGCTAATAGTAGATATAACGTTAGTTGTATTTATTGCCTACTATGTATTTAGATTAATTAAAAAGACAAGAGCAGAACAAATAGTAAAAGGGGTATTTATATTATTTATACTAATGGTTTTTAGTAAAATATTAAATTTAGTAATTCTAGATTTTATTCTTACTAACATAATGACTTATGGTGTTTTACTCTTTATTGTTATATTTCAACCAGAACTTAGAAATGCTTTTGAAAAGTTGGGTAGAAATAAACTAGTAGATATATTTGATTTTGATGACAAAATGAAAAACAAACAAATTGTAGCAGAGATTGTTAAAGCTGTTGAAATAATGTCTTTAAAAAGAATAGGAGCAATTATAGTAATAGAACAAAGCACAAAAATCTCAGATATTATAAGAGAAGGTGTTGATTTAAGTTCAAAAGTATCATCAGAACTTTTACAGACAATATTTATACCAAGAACACCGCTTCATGATGGAGCAGTTGTAATAGGAGAAAACAAAATAAAAGCAGCTAGCTGTGTTCTTCCACTTGCGTCAGAAAATGTTGTACCAAAAAATTTAGGAACAAGACATAGAGCAGCAGTTGGAATGAGTGAAGTGTCAGACTCTTTAGTGATAGTAATATCAGAAGAAACAGGAACAATATCATTTGTTGAAAATGGTAAAATGAAAAGAGATTTAACAGGCGAAAAGCTATCTGAGATATTATTAAAAGGTATGGATAAAAATAAAGACAGGATTGTAGCTACTAAAATGAAAGAAAATATGAGAAAAGATGATTAAATAAGGAATATTAATAATTACAAGTCATATAAATATTGCTATGTAGGAGTGATAGAATGAATTGTATATTTATTAAAGAAGTAGCATCAAAAGTAATAAATCGAAAGATCATTTCAGAAAAAAAAACAAAGATATCTGAAGAAAAAGATATAATAGAAATATATCTAAATAAAGAAAAACTAGATAAAGTTATAAAATCTACTGTAGAAATAAACAAATATGAAAAAAGCAATAAAAAAACTATAGACAAACTAAATTTAAAAGAAATATTTAATAATATGAAAAACAAACTGTTTATTAAAATCATAGAAAGAAAAATATTAAAGTATTTTACGGAATCTAAACATATAAAATACTTGTACTGTTTTTCTAATGAAATACAAAACCAAAAAAGCAAAACTGAATATTTAGAAAAAATAATGGAAAGTTTAAAACTAAATAAGTACACTTTTGAAAGTGAAATGAAACAAAATATAAACAAGTATATAAAAGAGTATTCAAGCAGGAAAAACTTAAAAGAACAAGAGTTAAAGGTATTACTATTAGTAAAAGAGGAAAATAACATTGATTATAATTTGGTAGTAAAACTTATAAAGAAATATAAAGAAGTAAATATATTACTTGCTCAAAAATCATTATCTCTAGTTACTAATAAATTAAAAAATATAAATGATGAATATGGAACAACAGTAGACGTTTCTAATAAAAATGCAAAGAAATTAAAAGAATATGATGTATATGTTTTTGTAGACAGAAGAAACGCTGAGTTTTCAAATTATAGGATTGCAAAGAAAGCTTGCAACATAGAGCTTACAACTAAAGAATCTGACAAGTATAACTCAAATTATATTGAATTAGAAAAAAAAGTAAAAGAAGGAAATTATGATAAGAAAACAATAAAAATGTTTTATGAAATATATGGTAAAATAACAATTGCAAATTATATTAACAGTAATCACTAAAAGGAGTGAAAACAAATGATTGATATAAAGGGTATGTATTTAACAATAGGAGCCATAGTAACAATGATTATATTTGGACTTATTGTTATTAACAAATTAATTAATATAAAAAGCAAGTTCACGCTTTTTTTATTAATTATAGAAGAAATAATAGGAGCAGGGACTGTTGCATATATGTTATCACTATCATATAAAGCAATGGAAAATTACGAAGCATTTGTAATAAAACATGGAAATTTTCCAAAAAACATTTCAATTATAGCATATTTTTTTGTAATATCACAAATAATCATCTTGATTTTACTATGGATATATAAACTTATAAAAAGAAATCAAAAGTTAATAAAAAAGAAAAAATACTAGATATTGACAAATAATTTGGTTTAGAGTATAGTATATGCATTAAATTAAAGAACATAATACTAAAATTATGTAAGTGCATTTAAGGAGGAATAAAAATGGGAGAAAGAGAAGAAGTTCTTCTTACAGAAGAAGGATATAAAAGATTAGAGGAAGAATTAATATATTTAAAAGGAACTAAAAAAATGGAAATAGCAGAAAGAATAAAAACTGCTAGAGAATTTGGAGATATTTCAGAAAACTCTGAATACGATGAAGCCAAAAACGAACAAGCACAATTAGAAACAAAAATAATAGAAATTGAGAATATGTTAAGAACAGCTAAAGTTGTAGCAAAAATATCTACAAGGGTAGTTGGAATTGGTACGACAGTTACGCTATATGATTATGAGTTTGAAGAAAATGTTGCTTATCATATGGTTGGAGCAACAGAAACAGATAGTGCTCTTAATAAAATTTCAAAGGATTCACCAGTTGGAAAAGCCATATATGGAAGAAAAAAAGGTGAAGAAGTAGAAGTTGTAGTTCCGGCAGGAGTTGTTAAATATAGAATAGAAGAAATTAAAAAGACAGTATAGAAACAAAAAGAGGAAGTAGGAAATAAATTGGAAAATAATAATGAAGAGATAGCTATAGAAGATATAAATAAACTAGTTGAAGTAAGAATGGAAAAGTTAAAAGAACTTCAAGATAAAGGAGAAGATCCTTTTAACATTACAAAATATGATAGAACTCATACAAGCAATGAGGTAAAAGATAATTTTGATTCTTTAAACGGTAAAGATGTTGTAGTTGCAGGAAGAATCATGGCTAAAAGAATTATGGGAAAAGCATCATTTTGCCATATACAAGATAGCGAAGGAAGAATTCAAAGCTACGTTAGTACGAATGATCTAGGAGAAGAAAAATATAAAGAATTTAAAACTTATGATATAGGTGACATTGTAGGTATTAAAGGTTATGCCTTTAAAACTAAAACAGAAGAGATTTCAGTACACGCGACAGAAGTAACACTTCTGTGCAAGTCACTTAGACCTCTTCCAGAAAAATGGCATGGGCTAAAAGATACAGATTTAAGATATAGACAAAGATATGTAGATTTAATTGTTAATCCACAAGTTAAAGAAACATTTTTATTAAGAAATAAAATTATAAGATTTATACGTAAGTTTTTAGATGAAAGAGGATATTTAGAAGTTGAAACGCCAGTACTTAGTACTATTGCTGGAGGAGCTGCTGCAAGACCATTTACAACTCATCATAATACGCTTGACTTGGACATGTATTTAAGAATAGCTAATGAATTATACTTAAAAAGATTAATAGTTGGTGGATTTGATAAAGTTTATGAAATGGGCAAAATGTTTAGAAACGAAGGAATGTCAATTAAACATAATCCTGAATTTACAAATATAGAACTATACTCTGCATATGAAGATTATAACGATATGATGGATATTACAGAAGATCTATTCTCAGAACTTGCAAGTGAGTTATATAACAAGACAACAATTAATTACCAAGGTACAGAAATAAACATGGCAAAAGGTTTTAAGAGAATAACAATGATGGGAGCTATTAAAGAGGTAACAGGAATAGACTTTAACGAAATAAAGAATGATGAGGAAGCAAGAAATATAGCTAAAAATATAGAAGTAGAAGTAACAGACAATGAAACTTGGGGAAAAGTAATGAATGAAGTATTTGAAGCAAAAGTAGAAGAAACATTAATTCAACCTACATTCATATATGATTATCCTATAGAAGTTTCTCCACTTACTAAAAAGAAACCAGAAGACCCAAGACTTGTTGAAAGATTTGAAGTATTTATTGGTGGCCGTGAATATGGTAACGCATATTCAGAATTAAATGATCCAATAGATCAAAAAGAAAGATTTGAAATACAAGATAAAATGAGAGATGCAGGAAATGAAGAAGCAAACATGATGGATGATGACTTCATAAATGCACTTGAATATGGAATGCCACCAACAGGAGGACTTGGAATAGGAGTAGATAGACTTATAATGTTACTTACAGACAGCTACTCAATTAGGGATGTGCTATTATTCCCTACAATGAAACCGCAGAAGTAGAAATAAATTAAATTGGAGGTACATATATATTGTGTAGCTCCACTTAATTTATTGGTATTTATCAAACAATATGGATAAAGTAAAAGCACATATACTAAAGTTAATATAATTATTGATAAATATAATATTATAGAGTATAATACTGCTTATAACTAATTAAATATTGTTTTTAATGAGTAAAGATAAAACAACTAGATTTTTACACAAAAAGAAAGAGGAATAAAATGCAAAAAATATTAAACAAAATATATGACGAAAAAATTATTAAATGGTTTTATATATTATTACCAATAGTAGAAGTATTCACTACATATATGGTTATGAATACTAAAATACCAATAACAATAGGGATGATTTATAAAACATTTTTTCTATTATATTGTATCATATATTTGTTATTTGTTGATAAAAAGCATAAAGAATACAATTATTTATTAATGGGTATATTTGGAATATCAATTGTAATGAATATAATTATATCTATAAATACAT
>CAYXLQ010000012.1:12639-23437 GCA_964465775.1 uncultured Clostridiaceae bacterium | reverse complement strand
TATAAATAGTTTTAATATTATTTGGATAAAAAAGCTTGCAAATGAGAAATATATAAAGTATAATATAATTCAATGATTAATATTTTAACAATTTCCCCTTTAAGCAATTAAAAGTGAAATAAAAATATAATCTAATGCTTAAACAAGGAGGAAATAAAAGATGGAAGATAAAACAATAGTATGCAGAGATTGTGAAGCTGAATTTGTATTTACTGTTGCTGAGCAAGAGTTTTACAAAGAAAAAGGTTTTCAAAATGAACCAGTAAGATGTAAAGAATGCAGAATGGCAAAAAAAGCTAGAAATAGAAACTAATTCAGAGAATTGATCACTCCCTTAGGAGTGGTTTTTTGTATAAAGGGGAAATTAATATGAGAAGAGGGAAAACAAATTATTACTTGGACATAGCAGAGGTTGTAGCAGAAAGGGCAACGTGTCTTAGAAGAAGGTATGGGGCGATTATTGTAAAAGATGATGAAGTTGTAGCAACTGGATATAATGGAGCTCCTAGAGGAAGAAAAAACTGCACTGATATTAATAGATGTTTAAGGCAAGAAAACAATATAGCATCAGGTGAAAAATATGAGCTTTGTAGAAGTGTTCATGCTGAAACAAATGCTTGTTTATCTGCAGGAAGAAAGCATTGTATAGGAGCAACGCTTTATTTGGCGGGATTACAAGATGATGGGTATGCAAAGGCTGAATGTTGCATAATGTGTAAGAGGATAATAATTAATGCCGGTATAAATAAAGTGTATTATAGAGTCAATGAAAATGATTACGAAAGCATACTAGTTAAGGATTGGATAGAAAAGGATGAAGGGCTAGACATGTTGTAGGTGACTTTAACAGATGGAGGAGGACTATCGGGTGGAGATTGGAAGAGTTTTTTAAACTTTAAAAGGATACTATTACATCTAAAAACAAAACAATAACAAAATATGACAATAAAGTTACAGAAAAACCTTTAAAAAGATTGACAGGCAATATAGAGCGTGATATAATTAGGTAAATATTTTTCGAGGCTATCAAGAAATATGTAAACTAAAATGTTGAAGGATGGTAGTATTGGTTGAAAAAAAGATTTGTAGCGGGTAACAATTAAATATAAAAACTAAGTTGGTTTAACATAAAAAACCAATTTGGTTTTTTGTTGTCTGTTGTGAAATATTATACATATGAATTTGGGGGGATTAATTGTGATTCATGAAGTAAAAAACGGGGAAAAAACAAGAATGAGCTTTTCGAAAATCAATGAGGTTATTGATATGCCGGATTTAATAGAGGTACAAAAATCATCATATAAGTGGTTTTTGGAATCTGGCCTTAAGGATGTCTTTGCGGATATTTCTCCTATAGTAGATTATTCAGGCACGCTAATGCTTGAATTTGTTGATTATAGATTAGAAGATGAAACTAAATATACAATAGATGAAGCAAAAGAAAGAAGTACAACATATGCTTCTAGACTTCAAGTAAAAGCAAGACTTATGAATAAAGAAACAGGTGAAATAAAAGAGCAGGAAATTTTTATGGGAGATTTTCCTCTTATGACTGAAAATGGAACATTCATAATAAATGGAGCAGAAAGAGTTGTAGTAAGCCAGTTAGTTCGTTCACCTGGAGTATATTTTGACAAGTCAAGAGATAAAACAGGAAAGTATATTTTTACTTCTACAATTATGCCAAACAGAGGAACATGGCTAGAATTTGAGACTGATGCGGCAGATATGCAATGGGCAAGAGTAGATAGAACAAGAAAAACACCTATAACGACATTAATTAGAGCGTTAGGGATTGAAACTGATGCCGAAATTTCAGAAATATTTGAAGATGATATTTTGAATGCAACATTAGCAAAAGATCCACTTAAGACTGGAGATGAAGCGTTACTAGAAATATATAAAAAGTTAAGACCTGGTGAACCTCTTCATGTTGATGCAGCAAAAACATTACTATTTAGTTTGCTTTTTGACAGTAGAAGATATGATTTATCAAGAGTTGGAAGATATAAATACAATAAAAAACTAAGTATTGCAACAAGAATTGAAGGGCAGATAGCAGCAGAGAACATTGTTACAGAAGATGGAGAATTATTAGCTAAAAAGGGAGAACTTATATCAGTAGAAGTAGCTGAAAAAGTTAAGCAATCTGGAGTTAATATTGTATATATAGATATAGATGGTAAAAAAGTAAAAGTAATTGGAAATAACATGGTAGATATTTCGAAATACTTAGGAATAGAAATAGATAAAAACATAATAAAAGAAGAAGTTCATTTTCCTGTATTAAAAGCTTTATTAGAAGAAGCAGGGAATATAAAAGAGAAGGCATTAAGAGACTTAATTACTAGCAATAGAGAAAAACTAGTTATAAAACATGTAACAATAGATGATATAGTTGCATCAATAAACTATTTCTTGAATTTTAATTATGGACTTGGAAAGATAGAAGATATAGATCATTTAGGAAATAGAAGAGTTAGATGTGTTGGTGAACTGTTACAAAATCAATTTAGAATTGGGCTTACTAGACTTGAAAGAGTTGTACGTGAGAGAATGGCAACGCAAGATTTAGATGTTGCGACTCCACAAGCATTAATAAATATAAAACCGGTAGTGGGAGCTATTAAAGAATTCTTTGGAAGTAGTCAGCTTTCACAATTCATGGATCAAATTAATCCGTTGGCAGAACTTACTCATAAGAGAAGAATATCTGCTTTAGGGCCTGGAGGACTTTCAAGAGAAAGAGCAGGAATGGAAGTTCGTGATGTTCACTATACACACTACGGAAGGCTGTGTCCAATTGAATCCCCAGAAGGGCCAAATATTGGACTTATAAGTTCGCTTTCTACATATGCTAGAATCAATCGTTATGGATTTGTTGAAGCACCATATAGACCTGTTGACAAGAAGACAGGAACGGTTAAAGATGAAATAATATACATGACAGCTGATGAAGAAGACGATCTTGTTGTAGCACAAGCAAACGAAAAATTAGATGAGAAAAAAAGATTTATAAACAAGATAGTTAAAGTTAGATATCAAGATGAAACAATTGAAATGGAAAGAGAAAAAGTTGATTATATGGACGTTTCTCCTAAACAATTAGTTTCAGTTGCAACAGCAATGATTCCGTTTTTAGAAAATGATGATGCGAACAGAGCACTTATGGGATCTAACATGCAACGTCAAGCAGTACCATTGATAAGAGCTGAAAGCGCAATTGTTGGAACAGGTATAGAATATAAAGCAGCAATAGATTCAGGGATATGTATTTTAGCAGAGCATGATGGCGTTGTTAAATACGTAAGTGCAGAAAAGATAATAATTGAACATAAAAAAGGAACAGAAGAACACAATCTTATAAAATTTAAACGTTCAAATCAAGGAACATGTCTTAATCATAAACCTATCGTTAAAAAAGGACAAAAAGTTAAAAAAGGTCAAGTGTTAGCTGATGGTTCTTCAACAGATAATGGAGAAATGTCATTAGGAAAAAATATCCTTATGGGCTTTATGACATGGGAAGGATATAACTATGAGGATGCGATACTAATATCAGAAGATTTAGTAGCAGAAGATGTACTTACATCTATACACATAGAAGATTATGATTGTGAATCTAGAGATACAAAACTAGGGCCAGAAGAGATAACAAGAGAAATTCCAAACGTAGGAGACGACGCATTAAAAGACTTAGATGAAAATGGCATTATAAGAATAGGAGCAGAGGTAAGACCAGGAGATATTCTGGTTGGTAAAGTAACCCCTAAAGGAGAAACTGAACTTACTGCTGAGGAAAAACTTCTAAGAGCAATCTTTGGAGAAAAATCTAGAGAAGTTAGAGACACATCTTTAAGAGTACCTCATGGAGAGTCTGGAACAATAGTAGATATTAAGATATTTACTAGAGAAACATCAGATGAACTTGCACCAGGGGTTAATAAAGTTGTAAGAATATATATTGCACAAAAAAGAAAAATATCAGTTGGAGATAAAATGGCAGGACGTCATGGTAATAAAGGTGTTGTTTCTCGTATACTACCAAGAGAAGATATGCCATATTTACCAGATGGTACACCATTACAAATTGTATTAAATCCACTTGGCGTACCTTCACGTATGAATATAGGGCAAGTATTAGAGGTTCATTTAGGCTATGTAGCTAAATTACTTGGATGGAAGATATCTACACCAGTTTTTGATGGCGCAAGAGAAGAAGATATTGAAAAGCTATTCGTAGAACAAGGACTAAATAAATCTTGTAAAACAATAGTTTATGATGGTAGAAGCGGTGAACCATTTGATATGCCAGTTACTGTAGGCTATATGTATATGTTAAAACTATATCATTTAGTAGATGATAAGATACATGCTCGTTCAATAGGACCATACTCGTTAGTAACACAGCAACCATTAGGGGGTAAGGCACAGTTTGGTGGACAAAGATTTGGAGAAATGGAAGTTTGGGCATTAGAGGCATATGGAGCAGCATACGCATTGCAAGAAATATTAACTGTAAAATCTGATGATGTTACAGGAAGATTAAAAACTTATGAGGCAATTGTTAAAGGAGAAAGCGTTCCAGAACCAGGAATACCAGAATCTTTTAGAGTACTTATAAAAGAACTACAAAGCTTGGGTCTTGATATGAAATTATACAATCAAGAGGACCAAATAGAAATAAAAGAATCTGTAGATACTTTAAAAGAAGGCGAATATGATATTCCAGCGGAAGAGGATGAATCTTTAGAGAAAGATGTAGACTCATATGTATTAGAAAATGTAGAACTAGAAGAAGATGCAGTAATAGATGATATAAATGATATAGCAGGGATACAAATACAAGATGTTGATGAACTAGATGATGTGTTCATAGAAGAATAATAAAGGTATAAGGAGGAATTTCAAGAATGCAAAATGAAGTAGAAAATTTTGATAGATTAAGTATTGGTCTTGCATCACCTGACAAAATGAGAGAATGGTCAAAGGGTGAAGTGAAGAAACCAGAAACAATTAATTATAGAACCCTTAAACCTGAAAGAGATGGACTTTTCTGCGAAAAGATTTTTGGACCTACAAAAGACTGGGAATGTTATTGTGGAAAGTATAAAAAAGTAAGATATAAAGGTATAATTTGTGACAGGTGTGGAGTAGAAGTAACAAAGAAGACAGTAAGACGTGAAAGAATGGGGCATATAGAACTAGCTAGCGCAGTATCACATATTTGGTATTTTAAGGGCATACCAAGTAGAATGAGCTTAATGCTAGATGTATCACCTAAGGCAATTGAAAGAGTAATATATTTTGCAGCATATATAGTTATTGATGCAAAGGATACAGGACTTACATATAAACAAATTATAACAGAGAAAGAATATAGAGAAGCTATTGAAAAATATGGTTATAAGTCTTTTGAAGTTGGAATGGGTGCTGATGCTGTTAAAAAGTTGTTAGGACAAATAGATGTAGCGAAGCTTGAAAAGGAAATTAGAAAAGATCTTGAGAAGGCAACAGGACAAAAAAGACTTAAATTAATTAAAAGATTAGAAACAGTTGAGGCATTTAATAAATCAGGGAACAAACCAGAATGGATGATTATGGATGTAATTCCAGTAATACCTCCGGAGCTTAGACCTATGGTGCAACTAGATGGAGGAAGATTTGCAACATCTGATTTAAATGATTTATATAGAAGAGTTATTAACAGAAACAATCGTCTTAAAAGATTACTAGAACTTGAAGCACCAGACATTATAATTAGGAATGAAAAAAGAATGCTTCAAGAAGCAGTAGATGCTTTAATAGATAATGGAAGACGTGGCAGACCAGTAACAGGAGCAGGAAATAGAGCATTAAAATCACTTTCAGATATGCTCAAAGGAAAACAAGGAAGATTTAGACAAAACTTACTTGGAAAGAGAGTTGACTACTCTGGACGTTCAGTTATAGTTGTAGGACCAGAACTTAAAATACATCAATGCGGACTTCCAAGAGAAATGGCACTTGAACTTTTTAAACCTTTTGTTATGAAAGAATTAGTAAAAAGAGGAATGGCTTTTAATATTAAAAACGCAAAAAGAATGGTTGAAAGAGCAGCAGTAGAAGTTTGGGACGTATTAGAAGAAGTAATAAAAGATAGACCAGTACTACTTAATCGTGCACCAACGTTACATAGACTGGGTATTCAAGCTTTTGAACCAGTATTAGTAGAAGGTAAAGCGATAAAACTTCACCCACTAGTATGTACAGCATTTAACGCGGATTTTGATGGTGACCAAATGGCAGTACACGTGCCACTTTCACCAGAAGCACAATCAGAAGCTAAATTCTTGATGTTAGCATCAAATAATTTACTTAAACTTCAAGACGGTAAACCAGTTGCAGTACCTACCCAAGATATGATACTTGGAAGTTATTATTTAACTGTTGATATTGCTGGAGAAAAAGGCGAAGGAATGATATTCTCGAATTTCGATGAAGCATATATGGCATATGATGCAAAAATAATTGGATTACATGCAAAAATTAAAGTTAGAATATCAAAAGAAATAAATGGGGAAAAACATATAGGTATAATAGATACAACAATAGGTAAACTAATATTTAATGAAGTAATACCTCAAGATTTAGGAATAGTTGATAGAACTAATCCTGAAAATAACCTTTCATTAGAAGTTGATTTTGGTGTTAGGAAAAAAGAACTAGGAGTAATAATTGATAAGTGTATTGCGAAACATGGAATTTCAAGAACTGCAGAAGTGCTTGATAAAATTAAAGAACTAGGATTTAAATACTCTACAAAAGGAGCAGTAACGGTAGCTATATCAGATATTGAAGTTCCAGAAGAAAGAGATCAAATACTAAAAGAAGCAGATGAAAAAGTTGATGGTATTCGTAAAAATTATAAACGTGGAATAATATCAGATGAAGAAAGACATCAAGAAGTTATAAAAGTTTGGGCAAAAGCTACAGATGATATTCAAACCGCTATAATGAATAACAAAAATATTTTAAATCCAGTATTTATGATGGCACACACAGGAGCAAGAGGTAATCCAACTCAGATTAGGCAGCTTGGTGGTATTCGTGGATTGATGGCTAATACTTCAGGAGAAACAGTTGAAATACCAATTCGTTCTAGCTTTAAGGATGGACTAGATGTTCTTGAATATTTTATATCTACACACGGAGCAAGAAAAGGTCTAACAGATACAGCACTTAGAACTGCAGATTCTGGATACCTAACAAGAAGATTAGTAGACGTTAACCAAGACGTTATTGTTATGGAAGAAGACTGTGGAACTGAAGATGGAATCAATGTTGAAACAATTTACGAAAGTTCAGAACCAATTGAAAAATTAGATGAAAGAATTGAAGGGAGATTTTCAGCTGAAAAGATCAAAGACGAAAAAGGGAATATTATAGTAGATAAAAACACATATATTACAGCTGAATTAGCAGAAAAAATTATAAATACAGGAAAAGAAAAAGTAAAGGTTAGATCTGTTCTAACATGCGAACTTAGAAGAGGAGTATGTAGTAAATGCTATGGAAGAAATCTAGCAACAGGAGAACCTATTACTGTAGGAGAAGCAGTAGGAATTATTGCGGCTCAATCAATAGGTGAACCGGGAACTCAGCTTACAATGAGAACATTCCACTCTGGCGGAGTTGCAGGAGGAGACATTACTCAAGGACTTCCTAGAGTTGAAGAATTATTCGAAGCAAGAAAACCAAAAGGTGTTGCTATTATTACAGAACTTTCAGGGACTGTAAAAGTAGGTGATAATGGAACTAATAAAACGATTACTGTGACCTCTGAAGATAAACAGTCGGAAACTTATGTTATACCGTTTGGAATCAGGATTTCAGTAAAAGATGGGGATTTACTTGAAGCTGGGGATAGAATAACAGAAGGATCATTAAATCCTCATGATATAATCCGTATTAAAGGAGAAGAAGCTGCTCATAATTATCTTACAGAAGAAGTACAAAAAGTATATAGAACACAAGGAGTTCATATTAATGATAAACATATAGAAATTGTAGCAAAACAAATGCTTAGAAAAATAAGAGTAGAAGAAGAAGGAGAAACAACTTTAATAGAGGGATCGTTAATAGATATTAATGAGTTTAAAAGAGCAAATAAAACAGCAAAGGAAGAAAGAAAGAAAGAAGCTAAAGGTTCTAGAGAACTTCTAGGAATAACAAAAGTTGCATTGCTTACAGAATCATTCTTATCAGCAGCATCATTCCAAGAGACGGCGAGGGTTCTTACGGATGCAGCTATAAAAGGAAAGACAGATAAGCTGTTAGGGCTTAAGGAAAATGTAATAATTGGTAGATTAATACCTGCTGGAACAGGAGTAGTAGACTATAAAAACATGACTATTGAAGAAGAAAAAAAAGAAGAAGACTACATCACGGATTCACAACTTCTATTAACTTCAGATATGGTTGTAGAATAAAAATATAAATTTAAAAATTAAAGGTGTAGGTAAAGAAATTTACCTACACCCTTATTTGTTTTAAATATATTAATTTTTCAATTAAATTGTGTATAAAAATTAAGTATAGACGATTTAAAAGAATTAGATTTTAAAATCTTGAATTAATACTTGATTGTATATATAAATTTAAATACTTGAAAAACATATATACATATAATATAATCAAAGAAGGTAATAATCGGAAAAGTATGGAGGTAGTATGAAAAAAGCAATCGTATCTATTGTTTTAATTGTAATTATAATTCTAGCAGGGTATTTTATTACAAGAGAAGAAATAATAGAAAAAATCTTATTAGAAAATGTTAATATAGATAATGTAGAAACTAATAATATGAAAATAAAAAACAGTAAATATTATTATAATAAATTAAATGAGAGACAAAAACAGTATTATGCAAGAATTGCAAATGGAGTATCTAATTTAGAGAAAACGATAATTATTGATATAACAAAAGAAAAGGAACATGAAAAACATAAATCAGACATAGCAATTACAATAGAGTATTTCCTTGCAGATCATCCAGAGATTTTTTACGTTGAAGAACAATATGAAATAGCGTTAATAGACCTTTTAGTGGTGAAAGTTATAAATCTTAAACCAAATTATATAATGAATACAGAAAGAAGATTGAAGAAAGTTGAAGCAGAAATGGAGAGAAGTTTAAATGAAATAGTCAATGCTGCTTCTGTGCCTAGTGGGGAATATGATAAGGAATTAAGGGCTCATGATATATTAGCAAAAAGTGTAACATATTTTAATGTGGGTAACCAAGAAAAAGTTCCAAATATAAAACATACATCATATGGTGCATTAGTTGATAAGTCCGCAGTTTGTGATGGAATAACAAAAGCATATCAAATAGTATTAGATAAATTAGGGATAGAAAGTATTTTTGTAACGGGAATAACGGATGAGATTGCCCATGCTTGGTGCAAGGTTAAAATAGATGGTGAATATTATAATGTAGATATTACCTCATCAAAAGCTCTTTCAAAGGATTCCGGGGATAACAATTTAATTATACATTCTTATTTTAACATTACAGACGAGGAAATAGAAAAAACACATATAATCGATGACAAGGATAAATTACCCGTATGTAATAGTACAAAATATAATTATTATATTTATAATGATTATATTATTGATTATTTTGAAAGTTTCGATTATAAATTAAGGCAAATAGTAGCTAAACAATCAAAAAGTAACATTCTTGAAATTAGAGCTGTAGGAATATCAAATGTTCCTAAGAATCTGGTGGAATCATTATATAACATGAATTTTAACAATTACAAAACTAATGATCAAAGAAAGCTTTCATATAGTAGAATCAAAGATGATTACTTTGTAATAAAATAAAAAAAACATGTAATACATAAGATAGATAATATAGGAGAATAAATTATGAGGTATTATCTATATAGAGATGTAGACTTGATTAAAGAGATTTATTCACAATTTATAGATTTAGATATTGAACTTGATGAAATAGATCATATTGATGCAAGAACTATATTTCAAGAAGATGGAATATTTGTAGAACCTGAAGGGAAAATATGTAAAGAAGATAAAAATAATAGAATTAAAATGGGAGCAAGAAGTAATGGCAGTACAAGTATAACTAGAATAAGTGACTTTTCCAATATGCAGGATGTTAAAGAAATATATAATAGAAGGTTTTACCATAAGTTAATAGAAAACCTTAGGAATCAAAAAATCAAGTGTCCGGGTATTCATATTGAAAGTGGTAAGATAAATTACATGCAAGCATCAGGCGAAGTTATGGACCATTTTATAGAAGTAAATGGTACATATGTTTGGTTTGAACGTAATAAGATGGACAATGATATACAAATACTATCAAGAATAACAAGGGAAATAGATGTTATAGGTTGTCTAATCAAAGAAGCAGATAATGATTCCCCTAAAATAATAAAGGCTATAGCTATGTATACAGGGTAAGGATAGGTATAAGTTGGGATGGTTAATATATGGTAAATAAAAGTAATATTTTTGCAATTATAAGAATAACGGTATACATTATAATAACAATAACAATAATATATTTAACATTGCAAAACATGAGGATAACATGTGATTGGCATACTAAATATGGACTTGTTTGTCCCAGTTGTGGAGCAACAAGAGCGACAATATTGTTTTTTAAAGGTTATATTATAAAGGCATTTAAATATAACCCAATTTATATATCATCTATATTACCCTTATTTATAATATTGGTTTTAGATGATATTATAACCCTTATAAAGAGATTCTGTGGTAA
>CAYXLQ010000012.1:0-12539 GCA_964465775.1 uncultured Clostridiaceae bacterium | reverse complement strand
GTGTTTGATTTTATGTAAAACTAACATGGTTAAACATTGACAACCATGAGAACATATAATATAATTAATAGGTTATTAATTTTAAAAAATAAGAAATGGGGAAATAGAGTGAAAAACATAAGAAATGTAGCAATAATAGCACACGTAGATCATGGAAAGACAACACTTGTAGATAGTCTTTTAAAGCAAAGTGGGATATTTAGAGAAAATGAACAAATATCAGATAGAGTAATGGATTCTGGAGATATAGAAAAGGAAAGAGGAATAACAATACTTTCTAAAAATACAGCCATAAAATATAATGATATCAAAATAAATATAGTAGATACTCCAGGACACGCAGATTTTGGAGGAGAAGTAGAGCGCGTACTTAAAATGGTAGATGGAGTAATACTTGTAGTAGATGCATTTGATGGACCAATGCCTCAAACAAGGTTTGTTTTAAGTAAAGCATTAGATTTAGATTTAATACCAATAGTAGTAATAAATAAAATAGACAGACCAGGAGCTAGAGCAGAAGAAGTAGAAGATGAAGTATTAGAATTGTTTATGGAACTAGATGCGACTGATGAACAACTAGATTTTAAAGTTATATATGCATCAGGTAAAAATAAATTTGCAAAGAAAGCATTATCAGATGAAAATATCGATATGAAACCTTTATTTGAAACTATAATTGACGTTGTTCCAGAACCAAAAGGAAGTGAAGGGGCACCTCTTCAACTACTTATTTCAAATATTGACTATGATGAATATACAGGTAGAATAGGTATTGGTAAAATAGAAAACGGAATAATAAATAAAGGAGAACAAGTAGCTCTTTGTAAAAAAGATGGGGAAATTAAAAATATAAAGATTGGGAAGCTATGTACATATTCTGGTCTTAAGAGAATTGAAGTAGATAGTGCAGTTTGCGGTGACATAGTTGCAGTAACAGGCCTTGAAAATATAAATATTGGTGAAACAATTGCTGACGTTAACAAGCCTATAGCCGTCGACTTTATAGATATAGATGAACCTACTGTTTCTATGACATTTATGGTGAATAATGGTCCTTTTGCTGGAAAAGATGGAAAATTTATTACTTCAAGACATTTAAGAGAAAGATTATTTAAGGAATTAGAGACCAATGTATCACTTAGGGTAGAGGAAACAGAAAGCTCAGATTCATTTAAGGTATTTGGAAGAGGAGAGTTGCATTTATCAATTCTTATTGAAAATATGAGAAGAGAAGGATTTGAAATAATGGTTTCAAAACCAGAAGTAGTTCATAAAATAATAGATGGAGTAAAATGTGAACCAATGGAAATTGCAACAATAGATGTTCCAGAAGAATATATTGGAAATATAATAGAGAAGATGGGAAATAGAAAAGGTGAAATGATAAACATGTCATCATCACCTTCACAAGCAGGGTATACTAGGTTAGAATTTAAAATTCCTGCAAGAGGATTAATAGGATATAGAGGAGAGTTTATGACAGATACTAAAGGTACTGGCGTAATAAACCATATATTTGCAGGATATGAAAAGGATAAGGGAGAGGTTGTTACTAGAACAAGAGGTGTAATAATAGCACACGAAAAAGGTAAATCAACAGCATATGGATTATATAATGCACAAGAAAGAGCAACATTATTAATTGGCGCAGGAGAAGAAGTTTATATAGGTATGATTGTTGGAGAAAATTCAAGAAGTGAAGATATGGTAGTAAACGTTTGTAAAGAAAAAAACCTTACAAATATGAGGGCTTCAGGAAGTGATGATTCACTAAAACTTGTTCCACATAAAGTATTATCACTAGAACAAGCTATTGAGTTTATAGATGATGACGAATTAGTAGAGATAACACCAAATCATATTAGACTTAGAAAGAAACTATTAGATCCAACACAAAGACTAAGAGCTAGTAGGAAGTAAAAAATAAAAGACAGAAATCTCGCATATACTTAAGTAATAAGTATATGTGTGGTTTTTTATGGACTTTATTGAATGGTTTAGGTGCCAAAAGCCAGAAGAATTAGTGTTGCTATCTACTACTTTATCAATAGCTATATCAAAAGGATTAACGGTGAATGAACTTAATGCTATAGGCAACTTTCTTGAAGCTATTGCAGAAAACGTGTTATTAATTGCATCACAAAGGCTGTTAAATGAAGAGGCGGGGTGTTGTAGCACAAATGATCAAGATACAAAAGAAATGGCAGGGAAGATAGAAGCTGAGTTCACAAAAGATTCACTTTCAAAAAACGAGAAAAACATAAATTAGTAGTAAAATGTTTTATGAATAAAAAGATAAATTTATGAATTAAAAAAAGGGTAAAGTATTTAATATTTGTAATTCATTTTAATAGGATTTTGAATGAGCTGGATGATTATTTCGAAGCTGAATATAGGAAAGTAACATAAGCTAAGAAGTAGACAACTATTAATTAAAAGTATATAATATGGATAGAGAAGTAATAAGGAGGATCAAAATGTTAAATGCAAAGATATTAGTAGTTGATGATGAGTCTAGAATAAGAAAATTACTTAAAGACTTTTTGGGACAAAAGGGATTTGTTGTTATAGAAGCTGAAGATGGAAAAAAAGCTTTAAATATATTTGAAGAAAAAAGCAAAGAGATAGATATGATTCTTCTTGATGTTATGATGCCTAACATGGATGGGTGGAGTACCTTAAGAGAAATAAGAAAAATATCAAAAGTTGTTCCAGTTATTATGATTACTGCAAGAGGGGAAGAACATGATGAACTTTTCGGCTATGAATTAGGAGTGGATCAATATATATCTAAGCCATTTAGTCCTAAAATATTGGTGGCAAGGGTTGAAGCACTACTAAAAAGAACAAAACAAGATGAAGACGTTAATATAGAATATGAGGGTATATTAATAAATTCAAAAGCAAGAACTATATTAATTGATGAAAAAAATGTAGATTTTACATTAATGGAATATGAATTATTAAAGTATCTAATATTAAACAAAAATATTGCTTTATCAAGAGATAAAATTATAAATGATGTTTGGGAGTACGATTATTATGGAGAAACAAGAACAATTGATAGCCATATAAAAAAAATAAGAAAAAAGCTGGGTAAGAAGGGATCGTTAATACAAACTATAAGAGGTGTGGGTTATAAGTTTGGAGCTGAAATAAAATGAATGAAATAAAAAGACCATTAAAGAGAAAGCTTTTTATATTTATATCTGGAACAATATTCTGCATAATATTGATATATATAATTCTTAATAATTTTATATTATACGACTATTATATTGGCGATAAAAAGGAACAACTTATTGATAATTATAAAAAAATAAATAGATATTATAAAAGTGAAAGTGATGTTGAGGGCGAAGAACTATTAAAGGAGTTAGAAGGAATCTTTGAAAACAAAAATATAAATATAACTATAATTGATAATTCACGGAAGTGTTATTTATAATTCAGGAAATCCGCTAGAACTTAGAAATAAAGATGTTGTTATCAGGACAGAAAACATATTGACTATGAATATTCTCGATTTACCTAAAATTACAACGCAAATAGAATCATTTGTAAATTACACATTAAAAGAAGAATTAGAAAAAACAGATAGTTACATTATAGATTTATATGAATCCAATAGATTAAATACTGAATTTATAATTTTAAGAGGAATTCTAAATGATGGAAATATTTTAATCCTTAGATCTTCAGTTGAACCAATTGAAGAAAGTGCTAAAGTGTCTAATGAGTTTCTTCTTATTGTAGGAACTATTACGATAATAGTAGGTGGAGCAATCGCCTTTGTTGTATCACAAGAATTCACAAGACCAATAGAAGAACTTAGTAGCATATCAGAAAGCATGGCTAATTTGGATTTTAGTAAAAAGTATTTAAGTAATACAAAAGATGAAATAGGTATGCTAGGTAAAAACATAAATAAACTTTCTGAAAAATTAGAGGTAACAATAAACGATTTAAAGGAAGTAAATATTGAATTAGAAAAAGATATTGAAAAAAAATCCAGAATAGACGAAATGAGAAAAGAATTTTTAGCAGATGTTTCCCATGAATTAAAAACGCCTATATCACTTATACAGGGATATGCGGAGGGGCTTGTGGAAAATGTTGTTGAAGATAAGGAAGATAAGAAATATTATTGTGAAGTAATATTGGATGAAGCTAATAAAATGGATAAATTAGTAGAACAATTGTTAACATTATCAAAAATTGAATATGGAGCTGAAGAACCTAACATGCAAGTTTTTAATATAGCTAAACTTGCAAATAATGTTATAAAAAAGAATAAATTAATATCAGAAGACATTAATATAAGCTTAATATTAAAAAACAATCCTAATCCAGAAGTTACTGCTGACGAATTTATGATAGAACAGGTGTTAACCAATTATTTAATAAATGCTGTTAAACATGTTAATGAAAAGAAAATAGTAGAAGTTACTGTGGAAAATGTTGATAATAGAAAGACAAGGGTTACGGTATACAATTCTGGAGAGACAATTAGTCAAGAAAAAATAAAAAGATTGTGGGATAGATTTTATAAACTGGATAAATCAAGAAGTAGACAAAGAGGCGGTTCTGGAATAGGTTTAGCATTTGTAAAAGCAGTAATGATTAAGCATAAAAATAGCTATGGTGTAGATAATAGAGAAGAAGGTGTGGCTTTTTATTTTGAATTAGATCAAGCATAATTAATTATTATTATTACAAAACTTACACTTTATGTTCATACAAAATTCATAATTGTAATATAAAATGTAGATATAAAGTGAGAGGGGGTTGATATAGATAATGGTTTTCAAATTATTAACAAGATAATAAGGTACCTATATATTAAATCTTGTTTTCAACTTAAAATATATCCCAATGGACACATAATATTAAAGAGAAAGTACAGTTAAAAAGTACTTTCTCTTCGTATATTTATTAATATAAAATGGACATGTATATGAAATTAAACATGTTTGTTTAGTTTGTACTACCAAATCCACCATTTCTCAATCCATTTGAAACAACATCATCATCTGTTATTAATACCTTCTGAAACATGGCTTGTGCAATTCTTTCTCCTTTATTGATAATTAAATCATCTTTAGAGAAATTATACATGCAGACTAAAATTTCACCATCATTTGATTCATTAGAATAATAATCACTATCAATAACACCAACACTGTTTGCAAGAACAAGATGTTTTTTGATTGGACCGGCTGGAACGATTAAATATAAGTAATGTTTCATCTGGTTGAAAATAAGCCTTTATTCCAGTTTTTATTAAAATAGGTTTGATGTTATTTTGATTAACTTCATTTAGTACTTCATTAAAAAGAGAAGGAATTACAATATCTTCTGCGCTTTCTATGTCATATGCAGCAGAGTTGGCGGTTTGTCTTTTAGGAAGCCTTATTCCCTTACCTTCATATCCCTTGCATATTTTAAAACATCTTTTCATCTTTTTCCTCCTTGTTTATTGTATATTAATTAATTTATCAATCCTGTTTTCTATTGCTGGATGTGTTGACATTAAGTTATCTCTTGCAGGCTGGCTTTTCTCTTTAAAAGGATTTACTATATACATATGAGCGGTTGATTTACTAGCCGTTTCAAGAGGATTAACATCGCCTGAGATTTTTCTTAAAGCATTTATAAGACCATCTGGATTTCTTGTGAATTCAATTGCACTAGAATCGGCTAAATATTCACGTTTTCTAGATAGCATAAGTTGCATTAGAGTAGCAAATATAGGAGAAAGTAATATAAATATTATAGCAATGATTGATATAATAGATCCTCCTTTGTTGTTCCTTTTCCTAGAACCACCTCTAAATGCTATTCTAGTAAAAAAGTCTGATAGAATAACAACTAACCCAACAAAAACCGAAACTACAGTAAAAAGCAGGGTATCATGATTTTTAATATGTGCAAGTTCGTGGGCTATAACTCCTTCAAGTTCATACTTGTCCAGTCCTTCTATAATTCCTGTGGTTAAACATATTACAGCGTTTTCTGGATTTCTGCCTGTTGCAAAAGCATTCATTGCAGAATCTTCGATCACATATAACTTCGGTTTTGGTAAGCCAGAAGCTATACATAAGCCCTCTAATAGGCTATCAATTAATAAATCTTGTTCCTTTGTAGCAGGTCTAGCACCATTAAGTTTAAGAACAAGTTTATCGCAGTTATAATATGATATCACAGAAGGAATTATAGAAAAAGCAAGAGCAAACACAATTGAAATAGCACCTAAATCATAATACATACAAATTGAGTACACACCTATCATTATAAAAATAATAAATATTGAAATAATAAAAAAGGATGAAATTTTGTTTTTTCTTACTTCTTCTAATATCATATAAAATCTCCCTTATTTTTAAAATTGAACTTTTACAGATTCTCTTTCCTCTACACTATTAGTTTGGAAAAACGATTCTTCATTAAAATTGAACATTCTAGCAAATAGAACATTAGGGAACACCATTATTGCATGATTATAACGTTGAACAGTATCATTATAAAACTGCCTTGAATAAGCAATCTTATCTTCAGTTCCTGAAAGTTCTGTTTGTAATGCCATGAAATTTTCGTTTGCTTTCAAATCTGGATATGCTTCTGATAATGCAAAAAGTGATTTTAACGAATTTGAAAGTTCACTACTTGCAGCAGCTGCATCTGTTGGAGAACCACCAGAAACATATTTATTCCTAGCTTCAATAACTTTTTCTAATGTTTCACTTTCGTGTTTTGCGTAACCTTTTACAGTTTCAACTAAATTTGGTATTAAATCAAATCTTCTTTTTAATTGAGTGTCTATTTGTGCCCATGCATTTTTAACTCTCATTTTTAACGATACTAGATTGTTATATATACCTATAACAAATAAAACTAATACAACAAGTATTATTAAAATAATCCAACCCATATAAATAACCTCCTTAAATAACTTGAATCATATATATATTTTATCATTAAAATTATTCAAATACAATAGGGATTTATATATTGATTTATATATTTGAAATTAGAAATATTAATAGAATGTAGATGCTTAAACACTTTAAAGCTAATTATTATTAATATGTATAACTTTTGTAATGAAGTAGGACAAATAACATATAAATATAATAAAGGGATAAAAAAGGCTAAAAACAGGGAAGTTTACTTTTACAAAAGTGAAAAATAAAGATACAAATCGATGCTTAAGTTGACAAGGAACAGGAAAGTATAGTATAATATGAATATCCGATTTGATCGGAAGGAGGAATTTTAGTGAACGAAGACAAAGTATACATGATAAGAAAAATCTTTGTGATGCTCACATGTATATTAATGTTTGTTACATTAGGGTTAGTAGTAGTTAAATTTCAAACAAAAGACATAGTAGTAGATTATTATGGAAAAGTTGAACATATAAAAACGATGTCAAACACAGTTGAAGGTTTTTTAATGCAGAACAAAATCCATATAGATGAAAAAGCAATTGTGACACCAGGGATAGAAAATCGTTTGAAAGACAATATGACAATTAAAATTTATTCAGAACAAGATGAAGTAGCTTATTTAGATTTTAATGCATATTATGAACTAGCTAAAAATAACGTAGTAGAAAAAATAGTTGAAGAAATAAGATATGTTGATTATGAAACAGAACAAAAAAATAACGCTTCAATGAATAGAGGTACTAACAAGGTAATCCAAAAAGGTGAAAAAGGCGAAAAGATAGAAAAGTTTGTTATTACTTATGAAAAAGAAAAAGAAATTGCAAGAACTTTAATTAGTGAAGAAATATCTAAAGAACCAGTTAAACAGGTTATAGATATAGGAACAGCAATACCTGTTGTCTCTAGAGGAGATACAAGCAGAGTCAATGCGAACGACTTAGTAGCTAAGGAAGGATTTAAACAATATAACATCAAGTTGCCAAAAGAACAACAGATTTATGCATATAACATGTGTAAAAAATATGGAATATCATATGAGATATTTTTAGCAATGATGTATACTGAAAGTGGATTTCAACCAAACAAAATTAGTAAAACAAAGGACTATGGGCTTTGTCAAATAAATATAGGAAACCATGCATACTTAACTAGAACTTTAGGAGTTAAAAACTTCTTAGAACCATACCAAAATATACAAGCAGGAGCTTTTTTCTTAGCAAGATATTTTAAATCTTGGGGAAGTTCGGCAGATGGTAGAACATTAGAATTACACGCATTAAATTCATACAATAGGGGAGACGGAAGTTATAAAAAATACTTAAATGGTGGTAACAATGCGGAATCTTGGTATTACGGAAAGAAAGTTTTAGCAAACAGAGATAAGCTTGTAGCAAACGGTGGATTATAATTTTAAATATAAATATGTAGGTATTATGAAATTCATAATACCTTTTGTTTTAAAGGAGATTAAAAAATGAAAATAAAAGAAGAAACTTTAAGATGGCTTAAGAGCAATGATCTAAAGGCTAAAAAGAAATATGGTCAGAATTTTTTAATAGACAATGATATACTAGAAAACATATCATCTATTCCTAATATTAGTGAGCAAGATACAGTTATTGAAATAGGACCGGGATTAGGTAATTTAACAGAAAAACTTATAGCAAAAGCAAAAAAGGTAATAGCATTTGAAATAGATGAAGACATGATAAAGGTATTAGACACTAGGTTTGCAAATACAAACAACTTAGAGATAGTGAACAATGATATTCTAAAAGTAGATATAAAAGATTATATAAGGAACAATGAAAAAATAAAAATAGTAGCTAATTTACCCTACTATATTACAACTCCTATTTTATTTAAAATACTTGAAGAATGGAGTGATTATACTGAAAGCATGACAGTTATGGTACAAAAGGAAGTTGCCGATAGAATGGTATCAAAGTGTAAAAGTAAAAGCTATGGTATATTAACAGTTAATATTGATTATTATGGAACAGCTACAAAAGTATTTGATGTACCACATTCAGCGTTTTTACCACAACCAAATGTGACATCATCTGTTGTTCTTATTGAAATAGAAAAGAAGCACAAGGTAATTAATAAAGAAATCTTTTTCAAGTTTGTAAAATCAGCGTTTGCTAAAAGAAGAAAAAAACTTATTAATTCTTTAGAGAGTACAGGCTTTTTAAATTTAACAAAAGAAGAAATTAATAAGATTTTAAAATCAAATGGAATAAATGAGAATGCAAGAGCGGAAGAACTAAACGTAGAAGAATTTGTAAAGATATCCAACTATATAGCAAACTAAAATAAGAGGATTAATTTCCTCTTATTTTAGTTATTGCAGCTTGATGTTCATCATATGTTTTACTGAAGACATGTTTTCCATCATTACCTAATACAAAAAACAGATAGTCCGTATTTGCAGGGTATAAAGTAGAATTTATAGATTCAATACCGGGAGAAGCAATAGGATTTGGCGGTAAACCTGAATTTTTATACGTGTTATATGGACTATTAATTTGAGTATCAGCTATAGAAAGCACAGGTTTCCTTTCTTTTAATATATATTGAACAGTTGCACAAGATTCAAGATATGGATATGTTTTACTATTCAGTCTATTATAAAACACAGAGGCAACAATATCTCTTTCTGAGTCATTTGCAGCTTCTCTTTCAACAATTGAAGCAAGAGTTATTACTTCGTGCACCTTCATCTTTAATTCATCACATCTAATTTTCATACTATTAGTAAATACAGAGTTGAATTTATCTAGCATCGTTTTTAAGATGTTTTCTTCAGTAGAATTTTTAAGAAAAGTGTAGGTAGCTGGGAATAAGTAACCTTCTAAATAAACCGTGCTTTTTGTAAGACCTTCTAAGAACCAATAATTAAAATTCCCATTTAGAATGGCATTCTTAAAACCTTCTTGGGTTCCAATTCCTTTTTGAACACATAAGTCTATTATTTGTCTTAACTCATATCCTTCTGGTATAGTGATTTTAATTGAGTTAGATACTCCACCGGGTTGTTGCAATATTTTACTGATTTCTTCGTAGGACATGTTGATATTTAAAGTAAAAACACCATATTTATATTTATTACTATTTCCTTCTGATTTTGCAAAAGATATAAACTTTTTAGGATATTTAATTATATCAGCTTTGTATATAATATTTGCTATTTCTGAAAGAGAAGTTCCTGCGGGAATTTCAATTTCAACATCTTTAGGGTTGTTAACTTTTATACTTTTATAATGATCGTTTTGTATATCAGCTCTTTTTTTGGTTATATATGTAATTACTCCAATAATAGACAATATAATAATGATAACTATTAATATATTGATTACCAAAGTATTGTGTTCTTTTATATAATTTACAATTTTTTTCATTTCATCTCCTTAAAACATAATTTGTATTAAGAAAATAGTAACATATTTTATAGAAAAAAACAATAAGAAATTAGAGCTAATAACTAAATCAACAATTATATACATATAATTATTATAAATGGTTAATTGAAAAAGTAACTTCCATTTGGAAAAGGTAACTTCTATTTACAGATTAAAGGCTATTTAAAAGTAAACAAGTTCACTTAATACTTGTTTTTTAAGTAAATTTAGTGTAAAATTAAAGTATACTTAGAAAAAAACTACATGACAAACGCTCAAATAGTAATCGAAAATTTTTTTGTGAAAGATTAACTTCTATTCGAGTAATTTTATATATTTCTTAACATGTAGTTGTTTCTAGTTTTGTTTTTAAATTTTAATTAGATAAGGTTGTAATGTAACCTTGTCTTTTTGTATCTTTTGTATATTTAATTTGTTTAATATCTCTTCACCATAAAAGAAAGAAAAAGTTTCATATGGCGTTTTGCCACCTAAAGATTTTCTGGGTACTGAATTTATGTGAGAAAACATTAAATCTATTTTTTCTTGTGTTAAATGATACCAATTCATACCATTAGGTAGTATTTCTTTAATAAAATTATGATTGTTTTCAACATGAGGCTTTTGACTTGGCCTCTGAGGATCACAGTAGAATATATTGGTTCTAAACTCGCCAGTTTCATTGTTGATTTCAAATATTCTTGGCTTAGAAAATTCTGTGCCTCTGTCCGTTAGTATTAAAGAAAATAGTTTAGAATATTCATCATCTAAAACATCTTGAAAATAATCCAAAGAAGAAGTCATCGATTCAACATTTTTAAAACTATGTAGCCTTCCCAACATTAAACCGGTATTTTGAAATATGAAAGTTTGTATAAAAGGTCCTGAATGACTGTTATATACTGTATCCATTTCAGTAGTAGGGATACTAGGATTAAGTTTAATGAAATCAAGATAATTCTCATATTTTCTTCCTGAATAATCTGCTGGTTCAGATCTTTTCTTTAATTTTTTACTTCTAATTTTTCTTCTGACTTTTCTTTTTAAAGACATATTATTAATACCCCAATCATTGAAAAGTCCCATTTCAATATATGTGTATAATGTCTTAACGGATAAGGAAACTTCTGGATGATTGTGTAATATTGTATAAAGAGATTGTCCTTGGTTAATTAAAGGTTTAATTATGTTTGCAATATATGTTAATTCTGTAGACGTAAGATTAACACTTTCTCTAGCATCTTTTAAATTATATAAATAATTATTATGAGCAAACTTTGCACTGTAAAAGTATTTGGTTAATTTACATCTTTTAGATTCAGGACAATTATTACAAGCACCAACAAATCTATCCCTAAGATAACATTTGTTTTCTGTATAATCCCTGCATTTGATATTACAAACACCACAGTCTTTAAGATATATACATTGATTAGTATCGCTGTTAAAGGAATCTCTTAACCTTGTTTTTCTATTCTTAGAAATCTCTTTTGCAACAGTAGAAGGAGATTTGTTAATCTGTTTAGCAGTTTCAAATTTACGAAAACCATCAACAATGCATTGTTCAAGTATTATCCTATTGTCTAGAGATAGATGTTTCTTATTATATTTATTATTCATAATTACTCCGTTTCCCTAGAAACAACTACAATTTAATTGTATCAAATGGAAGTTAATCTTTCAATAAGAGATAGTGTAAGAGTAATTTCTACTTACATAACTACAAATAGAAGTTACTTTTTCAATTGATGATTATTATAAATTGAATAATTTGCAATAAAATGCTTGACATATGGCGACAAGTATTGTAAACTAATAAGGCAAAACATTTGAGGGCCATTAGCTCAGTAGGTAGAGCACTTGACTTTTAATCAAGTTGTCCCGCGTTCGAATCGCGGATGGCTCACCAAACTATTTATTTAATGAATAGTAAAACTTCAAATGTTGGCCCGTTGGTCAATCGGTTAAGACATCGCCCTTTCACGGCGAAGTGAGGAGTTCGACTCTCCTACGGGTCACCATATATGCTGGAGTAGCTCAGCTGGTAGAGCAGCGGTCTTGTAAACCGCAGGTCGTCAGTTCAATTCTGACCTTCAGCTCCATAAGGTAAAATCGGCGAAATTATTCGCCTTTAAAGGGCTCAATGTCAAATGTTGGGGTGTGAGTAATGAAAATTACTTACACCTCA
>CAYXLQ010000011.1:0-26386 GCA_964465775.1 uncultured Clostridiaceae bacterium | reverse complement strand
ACTTATGCCAAAAGGTGCAAGAATTATTCAAATATTACAGCGTTTTGTTGAAGACGAAGAACAAAGAAGAGGATATCTTTTAACTAAAACACCACTTATGGCTAAATCTGATTTATATAAAATATCAGGTCACTGGTCGCATTATAGAGATGGAATGTTTATTCTTGGAGATGCAGAAAAAGCAGATGAGGAAGAAGTATTGGCACTTAGACCTATGACTTGCCCATTCCAGTTTATGGCATACAAAAACAAATTAAGAAGTTATAAAGAACTTCCATTTAGATATAATGAGACATCTACATTATTTAGAAATGAAGATTCCGGAGAAATGCATGGACTTATTCGTTTAAGGCAATTTACCATTTCAGAAGGACATATAGTTGTAAGACCAGAACAATTAGAAGAAGAAGTAAAAAACAGTGTAGACTTAGCTAATTATATGTTAGATGTTTTAGGATTAAAAGAAGATGTATCATATAGATTCTCTAAATGGGATCCAAATAATAAAGAAAAATATATTGGAAATGAAGAAGATTGGGAAAAATCTCAAGAAGCACTTAAAAAGATACTAGATAATTTAGGACTTGAATATACTGAAGAAGAAGGAGAAGCAGCTTTCTATGGACCTAAACTAGACATTCAATGTAAAAATGTTTGGGGTAAAGAAGATACAATTATTACAGTTCAAGTTGATTTTGCACTTGCTGAAAAATTTGATATGACATATGTGGATAGTGATGGAAGTAAAAAAACTCCAATAATTATTCATAGAACATCTATAGGTTGTTATGAAAGAACACTAGCACTTTTAATAGAGAAATATGCCGGAGCATTTCCTTTATGGCTAGCTCCAATTCAAGCAAAAATACTTTCGATTTCAGAAGCACATTCAGAATATGCTAAAAAAATAGCAGATGAACTAAACAGATACGGATTTAGAGTCGAATTAGATATTAGAAATGAAAAAATAGGATATAAAATTAGGGAATCAAGACTTGAAAAAGTTCCTTACATGTTAATTGTAGGAGACAAAGAGATGAATGACGAAAAAGTAGCAGTAAAAACAAGAACCGGTGAGGACTTAGGGGTTATGTCGCTTGATGATATTAAGTTTATATTCGACGATGAAATAGAAAAAGCAATGAAAAGATCATAAAACAAAAGAAAAAAATACATGTAAAGTATTGTAGAAAGGTGATTTATTTTGGAAAAGAGAAGAAACAAAAATAATATTGGAGAAACAAAATCTTCAAAAAAGACATCAGCAAATAAAGTTAATATTGATAAAAGAAAATTAGCAAGTTTAGTTATAACTTTAATAACTATAGTCACATCGTTAGCATTAATTATAACAATAGGAGTTATAAAAATATTACCGTTTAAATATATGATATTATTAATTTTAGGACTACTATTAGTGAACTTTGGAATGGGGGTTGCTTTACTTAAGAGAAAGAAAAAAAACAGTAGAAGATTAATTGTTAATACATTACAAGTATTAATCTCTGCAGCTAGCATTTTTGTAATGGTATATTCAATAAAAACATACGGAGCATTAAGCAAAATGAATGAAGGTACTAATAAAAAACAAAAACACTATTCTGTTATTGTTTTAAAAGAAAGCAATTATAAAAAATTAGAAGATATAGATGGAAAAAATATTTTATCTCTTGAAAATGAGATGCATAGTTCAAAGGAAGCAGTAAAAAAATTAAAAGAAGATATAGATTTTGAAAATATAACTAATGAAGATATTATGGCAATTGCAAATACACTTCTAGATAATGAAGCGGACGCAATACTTATAGAAAACTCATATAAAGAATTATTGGAAGAAGAAGTAGAAGGCTTTGATGAAAAAACAACAACTATTCATACATTCTCTATTGACATAGAAGTTGAAGTAATATCAAAAGATATTGAGGTAACATCAGAAGCATTTTGTTTATACATAAGTGGTATAGATACTTATGGGAAAATAACATCAGTATCAAGAAGTGATGTAAATATTTTAGCAGTAGTTAATCCTACGACATACCAAATACTATTAATAAACCTACCTAGAGATTATTATGTGCAACTTGCAGGAACTACAGGTATAAGAGATAAATTAACACATGCTGGAATGTATGGTACTGAAAAATCAGTAAAAACTATAGAAAATCTTTTGGATGTAGATATTAACTATTATTTAAAAGTAAACTTCACATCAGTTATTGATATTATAAATGCAATTGGTGGAATTGAGGTATATTCTGAATATAATTTTACATCATATATAGATAACTATAATTTCAAAAAGGGTTATAATAAAATGAATGGAAAACAAGCCTTGGCATTCTCAAGAGAAAGAAAATCATTCCCAACAGGAGACAGAATGAGAGGTAAGAACCAACAAGCGGTAATAGATGCAATTATTAAAAAAGCGAGTTCACCAAGTATTATTACTAAATTTGATTCTTTACTTAAATCATTAGATGGAAAATTTCAAACTAATATGAATATTTCTAAAATAATAGAACTTGCTAAACTTCAAATTTCTAAAACACCTAAATGGACAGTTACATCTATAGGACTTACAGGAGGAGACGGTAAAGCTGCAACATACACAGGTGGTAGTCAATTATTATATGTAATGTATCCAAGTAAGACATCTATTGAAGATGCACAAGAAAAAATAAATTTAATACTATCAGGTGGAGAGTTAGACGGAACCTATCAGGAGGTAACAGGTAATATATATATTCCTACTCAAGCAGAGAAAAAAGTAGAGACACAAAAAATAGAAGTACCAGAACCTGAGGAGAAGGAAAAACCTGAAAAAGAAGAACCAGTAATTAAAGAACCAGATGATGAAAAACCAAAAGACGTAAATCCTTATTAATAACAGAAAAAGTTAAACAAATAAAAAACATTATACAAGATCTTGTATAGTGTTTTTTATTTATATAGTGAGATGAAAAAATATAAAAATGCACAATGTAAATGTAAAGTAAATATAGTTGAAAAAAGTTTTAATATAATATAAAATTATGTAGAAGATAAGAACTAGGGGTAGGAATATGGAAAACAAAAAGCGGAGTAAGTATTATTATATTAGTAATAACAATAGTAATAATGATAATATTAGCAGGGGGAATAATTTCATTTATTAGAGAAAGCAATATTATAGAAAAATCTAGTGAAGCTGTATTTAAATCAGATATAAAAAATATACAACATGAAATAAGTTTATATGTAAACATTCAGGAAGATGGAAGCCATATATATCCTAAAAAGAATGATATAAAATCAGCAAACAAGTTTGATGAAGAAACACTTGATGTTATAAAAGGAAAAATAGAATATAGAAATCCAAATGATAATCAGAGAATTTGGTTAGATGAATTGGGAGTAAATTCGGATTATACAAACGGACTAGTATTGGATATGCCATTAGGTGAATATAAAAGCGGAACATTTATGGCAGATAAAACTGAATATCAAAACAATGCTACTCAAACCAACTGTATTTCAACAACGAATAGATTTGGGGAAATAGATAAAGCTAGTAGTATCGCTGCTAATGGTGGTATAAATGTTTTTAATGACGAGTCTTTTTCACTTAACTCATTTACAGTATCCATGTGGTTATATTATAGAGACTATACTTATCCAAAAACTTTTGGGGCAATAAATAAATCTTCTGGTGCCTACACGGGGAACAACGTAGGTTGGGATTTTGGACACGGTTATACAAGTGAAGGAGTGGATGTTGCTTTAAATGACGGAACAAATAAAATACGAAGGAAACTAATATTTAATGTTGATTCTAGACCTCCGAACTTATTAAATAAATGGAGTCATATAGTTTATGTTGTAGATAGAAATATAAATAAAGTTTCAGCATATATCAATGGGATAAAGCAAGACCATGAAATTGATATAAGTACAATAAAAGGAAGTTTAACCAATAGCTCTGATTTGAGAATAGGAACTTTATATGGTTGGCAAACCGATGGTGTTATAGATGACGTTAGAATATATAATAGGGCATTAAATGATAATGAGATAACATCAATTTATAAGATTCATTGGGCTGATTAAACAATACATTAAAAAACAATTAGAAAGATTAAAACAAATTTCAGTTAAAGATTAAAGCGTTCCACCTTGAAAAAGTATAAATAGTAATATATAATGTTTCAAATAAATAATATGTAATATAAGGAAAGAGGGTAAATTTAATGCTTAAAATATACAACACACTATCTAGGAAAAAAGAAGAATTTAAACCATTAGATGATAAAGAGGTAAGAATATATACATGTGGTCCTACAGTTTATTATTATGCTCATATTGGAAACATGAGAGCATATTTATTTATGGACGCCTTAAGAAAAGTTCTAAAACTTAATGGATATACATTAAAACATGTTATGAACATAACAGATGTTGGGCATATGACTTCAGATGCAGATGAGGGAGAAGACAAGATGAACAAGGCAGCAAGAGAACAAAAACTATCTCCTTGGGATATCTCGAAAAAGTATACAGAAGCTTTTTTAGTTGACTGTAACAAACTTAATATAGAATTGCCTGAAATAATCGCAAAAGCTACAGAGCATGTTAAAGAGATGGAAGATTACGTATTAAAGATTGAAAAAAATGGTTACGCATATGAAACATCTAAGGGAATATATTTCAATACTGAAAAATTAAATAGTTATGGTGAACTATCTAAAGCTAATTTAAAAGAAAATAAAGCGGGAGCTAGAATTGCTGTGGATGTAGAAAAGAAAAACCCATTAGATTTTGCTCTTTGGATAAAAGCACCTAAGGAACACATAATGAAATGGGACAGTAAATGGGGAGTATGCTATCCAGGTTGGCATATTGAATGTTCAGCAATGGGAAACAAATATTTAGGGGAGGAATTTGACATACACACGGGAGGAATTGACCATATTCCAATACATCATGAAAATGAAATAGCTCAATCAAAAGGTGCATATGGAACAAATCCTGCAAAATATTGGATGCATGTTGAATTCTTGCAAGTAGATGGCGGAAAAATGTCTAAGAGCCTAAATAATAATTATACGGTTTCAGATATTGAAGAAAAAGGATATTCAGCTTTAGCCTTAAGATATATGTCATACACTTCACACTATAGAAACAAATTGAATTTTACATGGGCTTCATTAGATTCAAGTCAGAAGGCATTAGATAGATTAAAAGAAGCATATAAAGAACATAATAATGGAATAGAAAGCTTTGATTCGAACAAACTAGAAGAATATAGAAAGAAGTTTAAAGAAGCATTAAATGATGATCTTAATTTTCCAGTAGCCCTTGCTATTACTTGGGAACTTGCAAGGATTCAAGAAAAATCTAAACAAATAGCAAATCTTTTGTTGGAATTTGATGATGTTCTATCACTTGATATAGATAAAATATATCAAAAAACAGAAGAAGTAACATTAGAAATAGATATAGAGATACAAGAATTATTAAATAGAAGAAAAGAAGCAAGAAATCAAAAAGATTTTGCACTTTCGGATGAAATAAGAGATATTCTTAAAGAAAAAGGTTATGTTGTTGTAGATTCAAAAGAAGGACAACAAGTGAAAAAAATATAATTTGCAAAGGAGTATTAAATGGCAATATTAGATAAAACAAATAATGAACAAGTGAAAAAATACCGCGACTTTATAGAAAACTACAGGGGTGCTAGCCTTATGCAATCATATAATTGGGTTAATGTAAAGAGCGAGTGGGAGTCGGAGTATATATATATTGAAGAAAACAATGAGATAGTAATGGCAATGTTATTACTTATAAGAAAAGTAGCTTTTGGTAAAACTCTTATTTATTCACCAAGAGGACCAGTAGGTGATATAACTGATTTAGATAAAATAAATAAAATTATGCAAGAAGTTGATAATATAGCTAAAAAGTATAAAGCCTTTGTTTTTAAGTTTGATCCTGAATATATGTATGATGGAAAACTAGAAGAAGAATATAAAAAAAGAGGGTTTAATGTTCTAAATAAAAACACTAGTAAAGAAGAATTGATTCAACCAAGATATAATATGATACTAGATATAAAAGACAAGACAGAAGAAGAATTATTAAAAGGATATAGCGAAAAAACCAGATATAATATTAGATTGTCAGCAAGAAAAGGAGTTACAGTAAGGCATTCAAGAGAGTTAGAAGATTTAAAAATATTCCATGATTTATATATTATAATGAGTACTAGAGAAAAGATTGCATGGAGGGAATTTAATTATTTTGAAAAAATGTTAAAGACATTTGATGAAAAAAATTTAAGAATATATGTTGCAGAGCATGCTGGAGAAGCTCTATCTGCTGCAATAGCTATAAACTATGGTGGGAAAATGTTTTATTTATATGGGGCAAGCTCAAATGAAAAAAGAAATCTAATGCCTAACTATTTAATGCAACAGGAAATGATACGTTGGGGATTAGAATGTAAATGCGATTTATATGATTTTGGAGGAGTATATGTTTTAGACAAAACAAATGGATTGTTTAAATTTAAAGAGGGGTTTTGTAGACAGGAAGGTGTAACAGAATTTATAGGAGAAATAAATAAGGTATATAATAAAGGTTTCTACTTTATATATACTAAAATGTTACCATCAATACAAATTATTAGAAAAAGACTAAAAAGAATGTTTAGAAAATAAAGGAGAAAGTTAATGATTACAGAAATAAATGGATTATTAGTATATGAATCAGAAGCATTTAAAAAGTATAAAGATAAAGTAAATTATTTCGTTACAACTAGACTAGGAGGCGTTAGTAAATTTCCATACGAATCATTAAATATTGCATTTAAAAATGTAGAAGATAGAAATAATGTTTATAAAAATTTAGAAATTGTTTGTAGTAAATTAAACTTTAATAAAGAAAATGCAGTATGTGTATATGAGGATCATACAGATGAAATTGTAGTTATAACAGAAAAGAATAAAAAGGATTACCTTTTTAGTAGTCATCATGATATTGTAGCAGATAGTATGATTACTAATATGAAAAACGTTCCACTAATAATAACAATAGCAGATTGTAATGCTATAGTATTATATGATCCCAAAAATAATGTAGTTGCGAATATTCATAGCGGATGGAAAGGAACAACTAAAAGGATAGCATTAAAAACATTAGAAAAGATGGTTAATGAATTTGGAACAAACCCAGCTGATATAATATGCAGTCATAGTCCAAGCATACAAAGTTGTTGTTGGAAAACTAAAGATAAGGCTTTAGTAGAAGGACTTAAAAGTTTTTGGGATTACCAAGATGAATACGTAAAAGAAGATGCTGAGGGATGGATACATGTAGATTTTCCATATGTAATAACAAAAGAACTTACTCAGGCGGGTGTTAAAGAAGAAAATATATTTAATGAAAAAATATGTACTTGCTGTAATGTTGATAAGTTTTTCTCTTATAGAAGAAAGACAGAATTAGGAGAACCAAACTACGGTGTCCAAATAAGTATAATAGAATTAATATAGAAAAAACAAATGCCTTCTGAAATATTAGAAAGCATTTGTTTTAATTATTATCATTCTGTAATTATATTTATTAAACAATATTTTATATGGTTTTTATAATTTAAAGTCATATAACCTTAAAAACCGACAATATTTATATATTATCATAAAATACTATACAATATTTGTCTTGTTTTGGTATAATACTAATAAAAAAGGTGGGATTCTAAATGAACATAAATGAATTATCAATGCAAGAAAAAATAGGACAAATGATTATAATAGGCATTCCAGGCACCGAAATAGATTGCCTTACTAAGCAACTTATAACTCAAGGTAAAGTTGGTGGGGTAATATTATATAGAAAAAACATAGTTAGTGTAGAGCAACTTATAACTTTAATAAATGGATTGAAAAAGTTGAATGAAAATAATAAGGTACCGCTTTTCATATCTGTTGATCAAGAGGGTGGAAGAGTAAATAGGATGCCAGCAGAAATCCATAACTTGAGAAGTGCAAAAAAGATATCTAATATCGGTAAGGATTTGTGCTATAAATCAGGTTGCGTTATAGGAAAAATGTTAAATGATATAGGGATAAATATGAATTTTGCTCCAGTTTTGGACATAGGTAGTGTTAGGCATAACGTTCATTTGGGAGATAGATGTTTAGGATTAGATGCTAAAACAGTTTCTGAAAACGGAATAAGTGTAATGAAAGGATTAAAGGACAATGATGTACTTTCAGTAATAAAACACTTTCCAGGACATGGGACTGGAAGAATAGATTCACATATAATGTCACCTATTATATATAAGAATCTAAATAGGTTAAAACATGAAGATATGCTTCCTTTTATAAATGCAATGAATAATGGAGCGGATGCAATTATGGTAGGACATCTAATTGTATCAAGATTAAATTCTATTCATCCAGCATCCTTATCAAAACAAGTAATATCGAATATAATTAGAAAAGAATTAAAATATGATGGGCTAGTAATAACAGATGACTTGTCAATGAAATCAATTGAGTTAATGTTTGGAATAACAAGGGCAGCTATGAGAACTATAAAAGCAGGAACAGATATCATCATGATTAATAAATCTCATAGAAATAAAACAAAAATAATAAATAGAATACATACAGCTGTTAAAAGGGGATTTATAAAAAATGAAAGAATAGATGAAAGTGTAAGTAGAATCTTAAAAATGAAAGAAAAATATAAAATAAAGGATGATGATATAACAGATTTTAATATAAATGATATAAATAAATTGATAGATGAGATTAATACTCAAGTAGATAATGCTAATTAAGAGATAGAATTATATATAAAAATTAGTAATAAAAGTAGAAGACTTTTTTAGATACGAGAGTTTATTGTAGACTTTCGAAAAAATAATTGTAAATAATATAATGGTATGATATAATACTAACGAATTTAAACACAAATGGAGGGATTTAAGTTATGGGATGGATAGCATGGACATTATCAATTGCTACATTGGTAGTAGGTGTTATTATAATAGTTATAGTAATGAAACAATCATCAAAAGAAAGTAAATCGTCAATAACTGGCGGAAACACTTTCTATGGTGCAAATAAAGGCAAAACATTAGATGGAGTATTATCAAAACTTACAATAGTATTCAGTATTGTATTTATAATTCTTTGTTTTTTAACAACTATTGCAATAACTAAATAAAGATAAAGAGGTTGTAATTAGTGAAAAATGAAACAATAAAACAAAAATTAATAGAATACATTAATTTAAAAGAATATAAAAAGATGACGGCAAAACAAATTGCAGTCATCTTTAGTGTACCTAAAACAGATTATAAAGAATATGAAAAAACTTTATATTTACTGGAAAAAGAAGGATACATATATTATGACGATAGTAAAAGAATAGTTCCTTTAGGAGGAACTAATAAATATGTATGTAAATATGAAACTAAAGCAAGAGGGTTTGGGTTTGGTAGAGCAATATTAGAGGATAAAACTAAAAAAATTGATGTATATGTTCATAAAGAAAATTCACTAAACGCTTTTCATGGTGATATTGTATTAATAGAAGTATCTAAAGAACAGGAAGGGAAAAGCTTAGAGGGAAAAATTATAAAAATAATTGAGAAAAGCAAGGAAACGATTACAGGTGTTTTCCAAAAGGGTAATGGTTTTGGATTCGTAGTTCCACTTAATCCAAGTATAGATGATATATATATTCCTGGGAAGTCTATGTTTGGTATAGAAGATGGAGATAGGGTTGTAGCTAGGATTACTAACTATCCAACAATTCATAGAAAAGCGGAAGGTAAAGTAGTTGAAAAAATAGGAGCAGCAAACGATATAGGCATAGATAGGGAAATGATTTTTTCTAGCTATTCTATTAGAACAAGTTTTTCACAAGAAGTTTTAGATGAAGCAGACTTCGTATCCAAAGAAAAAGTAGAAGTAAACTTCGAAAATAGAGAAGATAAAAGAAATAAAAAGATATTTACAATAGACTCTGAAGATGCAAAGGATCTAGATGATGCTGTTATTGTAGAACTAACAAAAGAAGGAAATTATTTATTATCAGTTCATATAGCAGATGTAAGTCACTACGTAAAAGAAAAAAGCAAGATAGATAAAGAAGCGATATTAAGAGGTACAAGCATATATACTCCTGGTAGTGTAGTACCAATGCTTCCTAAAGAGTTATCAAACGGAATATGCAGTTTAAATGCACGGAGAAGATAGATTAAGTTTAGCGATAGATATGGTATTTGATAAAGAAGGAAATATTATATCAAATAAGATATATAAGGCGGTTATAAATGTAACTAAGAAAATGACTTATGAAAAAGTACAACAAGTTATAGATAGAAGTAATAAAGAAACATTATATGAATATGTGGATTATATAGAAGACATAGAATTAATGGCAAAACTTGCTAGAATATTAAAGAATAAGAGAAGTAAAGAAGGAAGTATTAACTTTGATCTTCCAGAAAGTAAAATAACATTAGATGAAAAAGGAGAAGTTAGCAACATAGAAGCATATAAGGTTGGGTTTGCAAATAATATAATAGAAGAATTTATGTTAGCTAGTAATCAAGTTATTGCGGAAACATTTTTTCATATTGAAGCACCATTTATATATAGAATACATGAAGAACCAGATGTAGAAAAATTAAGAGAGCTAAATGAAACTTTAAAGAATTTAGGAATTAACGCTAGCATAAAAGGTTTAAATAAAATTCATCCTAAAGCTATATCGGATGTAATGGATGAAGTTATTAAAACAGATGATGAAAAGAAACAAACGGTTATATCAGCATTAATACTTAGATCACTTAAAATTGCTAAATATAGTGAATTATGTTTAGGACATTTTGGACTTGCATTCAAATATTATTGTCACTTTACATCTCCAATTAGAAGGTATCCTGATTTATTTATTCACAGAGTAATTTCAGAATATATAGCAAACGGATATAACCCTGATGAAAAAACATTATCAAAAAGATATGCACAAGCTAAAGAATATTCTTTTATTAGCTCAGATAGAGAAAAGGTTGCAACAGAACTTGAAAGAGAATGCGATGACTTATACAAGGCTAAATTCATGAAAAGACATGTAGGTGATGAATATGAAGGTATCATATCTGGGGTTACAAAATTCGGAATATATATAAAATTAGATAATACCGTTGAAGGATTAGTAACAATGCAAAACTTAAGGGATGATTATTATATACATGATGAAAAAAACATGAGGTTAATTGGCGATAGAAGCAAAAAGGTATTTGAATTAGGTCAAAAGGTTAAAATACAAGTTATAAAAGTGAATGAGCAGCTAAGACAGATAGATTTTGAAATTATAGGTGATTAAATGGAAAAAGAAAACATTAAAAAGAAAAAGCTTTTTAATAGTAAATTTATAAAAGAAAATATATCTAAAAAAACTAAAGTCATATTTCTTATAGGTTTAATAGTATTTATAATAGCTACAATTATATTATTAAGTAGTGATGTGAAATCAATTGACATATCAGAAACTCAACAAATGGGAAGTTATAAAGAAGTTATTAAACAAAGGAGTTTAATATTAGCGTTATTGCTTTTAGCAGGTTTAGTGCCATATTTTTATATTCCAATTATCACATATATACCATATGTTTTGATTATAGTTGGAGATATGATATATTATGCTGAAGTAAATGGGAAATTTAAATCAATAGCATTAAACTTTATTCCTAGTATTATAGATATATTTGTTACATCTGTTATTGTTGCACTTGGAACATATCTATGTAATGCTACAAGCAAAAAATATAAATACGCACAAAGAACTTCTTTCTCTATGCTAGACATAAAACAACAATTTTATGAAATTAGAAAGAATGAAGAAAAGGTAAAACAAATATTAGAAAAAAAAGCAATAAAAGAAGAAAAGATGAAAAAAAACGATGTAAAAATCAACTACATGGAAGTAGTTAAAATTGGAGCTATAGCTATAGTAATAAATATTTTAATGGCTACAATTATACATATAATAAATTAATAAACACAAGGAGAATTATTGTGAGGCAAAGAACTGTAAGGAATCAAGATGAAATATTAAACAATTCATCAAAATATGTAAAAGATACAAGTATTAAAAAAGGGAATTGGAAAAGCAAAACATATAAAGAAATGCATATTGAAATAGGAATAGGTAAGGGAACCTTTATAACTACATTAGCATCTAAAAACCCTGATATATTATATATAGGTATAGAACTTTCTAAACCTGTACTTGCCCTTGCTACAAAAAAGATAAGAAGATTTGAAGAAGAAAACAATACTAAGCTTACTAATCTTTTAATATTCGATAAGGATGCAACAATGCTTGATGAAATATTTAACAGAAATGAAGTAGATAAAATTTATTTAAATTTTAGTGATCCTTGGCCTAAAAACAAACATACTAAAAGAAGACTAACATCACCGGATTTTTTGAAGGTATATAGAAACATATTAAAGGAAAATGGTAAAGTAGAATTTAAAACAGATAATAGAAAACTGTTTGAATATTCATTATTAACATTGAATGAAGCAAAAGTAATAATGGAATATATATCACTAGATTTACATAAAGAAGATATACCTAATATCGTGACTGAGTATGAAGAGAAATTTTCTAAATTTGGACCTATATATAAATTAATATTTAGTTTTAGATAAGAATAGTTTAATAAATAAAATTTATAAAATTAACAAAGGGAAGTATTAATTACTTTCTTTTTTTTACTAATTTCTATAATTTTTTTTTTATAAAAATTGCAATATTATGGGTTATAGTATATACTGATAGAGTTAAAAATTAAGATTAAAAGGAGAGAGTTATTATGGGAAATCAAGAACAAATTATTGATATGTCAAAGCTAGTATCAATACATTTAGCAGAAACAGAAGTTAATAAGTTTGCTGAAGAATTAGCAGATATAATCGACTTTGTTAAGCCATTAAATGAAGTTGACACTAATGAAGTTATTGAGGATATATCAGTAATGAAAAAATATAATGCTTTTAGAAAAGATGAAGTAGTTGAATATAAAAACTTAGAATTATTACTTAAAAATGCTCCAGAGTGTGAAGATGGAATGTATAAAATACCAAAAGTAATGGATACATAAAAGAAAGGGGAAAGAAAAATGGAAAAATACTTTTCAGAAGTTTGCAATGAAAAAAAAGAAGGGACAAATATTGCTCTTCAAGATAATATAAGTGTAAAAGGTTTAACTTTAACTTGTTCATCAAAAATGTTAGAAAACTTTATATCACCATATGATGCAAGTATAGTAGAAAAAATAAATGAATATGGAATGAATATAGTTCGGAAAAATAAAAATGGATGAGTTTGGTTTAAGAAAAACCAATTTTGCAAGTAATGCAATTCTAGAAGGTTATTGTGATGCTGCTATAGTTACAGATATTGGTGGAGAAAGTAGAATATCAGCAGTAAAAAACAATTTAGTAGCATTTAAATCAACATTTGGCCTTGTATCAAGATATGGGATTCCAATGAGTTCTTCGTCGTTAGAACAAGTAGCTACAGTTACAAAAGATATTAAACAGCTAGCAAAAATTTTAAATGTTATAGCAGGATACGATTCAAAAGATTCTAATTCTGCAGATATAAAACCCCAAAATTATATTAACGGATTAGAAAAATCAGTTAAGGAATTAAAAATAGGATATATTGAGGAGTTTGTTGAAGGAAATGAATATATTCTAGATATAGCTAAAAAATATCAAGAAATGGGAGCAAGCGTATCACAATGTAAACTAGAATATGATAAATATCTACTAGCAACATATTACATTTTATCAAGTGCAGAAACAAGTTCGAATCTAGCTAGATATGATGGAATAAGATACGGATATAGAACAAAAAACTATAAAGATCTTAAAGATATATATATAAATAGTAGAGGAGAAGGTTTTGGAGAGGAAGTAAAAAGAAGAAATATATTTGGAACATATTTTTTAAGTGATGGTAATATGGACCAGTATTATAACAAAGCTAATAAAGTTAGAACTTTAATAAAAAGAAAGTTAGATGAACTATTTAAAGAATATGATATACTTCTAATTCCAACTGTTAATACAACTTATGATAAAATCACAGAGAATCATCCTGTATATCCATATATTGAAGAAAAGTATACCTGTATTGCTAATTTAGGAGGCTTACCTGTGTTATCGATTCCTTATGGAGAAAATAAAGGATTTGAATTAATAGGAAGGCATTATGAAGAAAGTACAGTTTTAAATGCAGCTTATGCATATAAAGGAGGGGATGAGTAATGGCAAAGCAAGATTATGAAGTAGTTATAGGATTAGAAGTACATGCGGAACTTTCTACTAAAACAAAAATATTTTGTTCTTGTTCTACTGAGTTTGGTGGAGAACCTAATTCTCATTGTTGTCCTGTGTGTACTGCAATGCCAGGAGCAGTTCCAGTACTTAATGAAAAGGTTGTAGAATATGCTGTTAAAGCAGGCCTTGCAACAAATTGTAAAATACCAAATGTTTGCTGGCAAGATAGAAAAAACTACTTTTACCCTGATATGCCTCATGCATATCAAGTTTCTCAAGCAAAAGAACATATATGTCAAGAAGGATATGTTGAAATTGAAACAGAAGAAGGCGCTAAAAAAATAAGACTTATAGAAATACATATAGAACAAGATGCAGGAAAATTAAATCATGGACAATATGGTGAAGGAAGCTTAGTAGACTTAAATAGGGCAGGAGTACCTCTAATAGAAATAGTTTCATACCCAGATATGAGGTCTGCGGAAGAAGTAGAAAATTATCTAAGAACCTTAAAATCAATATTAGAATATATAGAAGTATCTGATTGTAAAATGCAGGAAGGATCTCTAAGGGCAGACATAAATATTTCTGTACGTAAAAAAGGAGATACAAACTTTGGACCAAAAGTCGAAATGAAAAACATGAACTCATTTAAATTTATAGTTAATGCTATAAAATATGAATCTAATAGACAAATAGAGTTAATGGAAAAAGGTCAAGAGGTTTTATCTGAAACCGTTAGATGGGATACTACTGAAGAAGTAACGCTTCCTATGAGGGATAAAGATTCAGCGGCATATAGATGTTTCCCTGATCCAGAGCTTGTTCCTATTGTTCTTACAGAAGAATATATAAATAATATTAAAGATAATTTACCAGAGCTACCGGAAGCTAGAAAAGCAAGATATATGACAGAGTATGGATTAAATGAATATGATGCAAAACAAATAACTGCATCAAAATATATGGCTGAATTTTTTGAAAAAGCAGAAAAAAAATGTAATAATGCTAAAATTGTTGCAAATTGGCTAATGGGAGATATCTCAAGAAAGTTGAAAGAGGCAGAAATAGAAATTAATGAAGTTGAATTTACAGCGGAAAATTTAGGAGAAATGATACAACTTATAGACAAAGGAACCATATCATCGGCAATAGCCAAAAAAGTATTTGAAACCATGTTTGAAACTGGTAAAGCTCCAAAAACTATTGTAGAAGAACAAGGATTGGTTCAAATAACAGATGAAGGTGCAATTAAAGAGATAGTAATTAAAGTATTAGAAAACAACCTAAAATCTGTAGAAGATTATAAAGCAGGAAAAGATAAAGCTCTTGGATTTATAGTTGGTCAAGTAATGAAGGAATCAAGAGGTAAGGCAAATCCAGGGACAGTTAATAAACTAATATTAGAGGAGTTAAATAAATAACAGGAGGTTAAAATGCCAATAAATCAAAATGAAATAGAAAAGATATCTAAACTTGCAAGATTAAATTTGTCTGAAGAGGAAAAAAAGAAGTATGTTAGTGATATGCAGAATATTGTAAATTTTATGGATGTTTTAAATAAGGTTGATGTTACTAATATAAATGAAAATATAAATATAATAACAAACATAGATGATTTTAGAGATGATGAAATACATTTATTTAATAACCCAAAAGAGCTATTACAAAATGCACCAGCTCAGGAAAAGAATATGTTTAAAGTACCAAAAGTAATAGGGGAGTAAAATTTATGAAAATCTGTGAATTAACAGTACATGAAATTAAAAATAAGTTAGCAAAAGGAGAAATAAGTTTAAAGGATATACTTAATAGTTATATAGAACAAATTAATGAGAAAGAAAAGGATATAGACTCTTTTGTTTCATTGCAAACTAATGAAGCTCAATCAATAATAAATCAAATAGAAGAAAAAATATACAAAGGTGAGACTATAGGAGAATATGAAGGTATACCAATAGCAATTAAAGACAATATATGCACTAAAGGAGTACAAACTACATGTAGCTCTAAAATGCTTGAAAACTTCATAGCTCCATATAATGCAAGTGTAGTTGATAAATTAGAAAAAGAAGGAATAATAAATATAGGCAAATTAAATATGGATGAGTTTGCAATGGGAATTAGTACAGAAACATCATATTTTAAAATTACAAAAAATCCTTGGGATCTAAGTAAAGTACCAGGAGGTTCTAGTGGTGGAAGTGCAGCGGCAGTTGCTGCTAATATGGTACCATGGGCGCTAGGAAGTGATACTGGAGGATCTATAAGACAACCGGCATCATTTTGCGGGATAGTTGGACTAAAGCCTACTTATGGTTTAGTGTCTAGATATGGTTTAATAGCATATGCATCTTCGCTAGATCAAATAGGAACTTTAACAAAAGATACCAAAGACGCAGCAATATTACTTAATATCATTTCAGGATATGATGAAAAAGATGCTACATCAGCAAGAATAGAAAGAAGAGATTATACAAAGGCATTAAAAGAAGATGTAAGGAATCTAAAAATTGGTGTAGCAAGAGAATTTTTTGGAGAAGGTATAAATGAAGAAGTTAAAGAAAGTGTAATTAATGCTATATCTAAATTTAAAGAATTAGGTGCTGAAATCGAAGAGTTTTCACTAGATATTGGAAAGGAATCACTAGCTACATATTATATAATAGCTTGTGCGGAAGCCAGCTCTAATCTAGGTAGATTTGATGGTATAAGGTATGGTTACAGAAGTAAGAATCACAATAGCTTAGAAGATATCTATTTTAATTCTAGAAGTGAAGGCTTTGGAGAAGAAGTAAAAAGAAGAATAATACTAGGAACATACGTACTTAGCTCAGGATATTATGATGCATATTATTCGAAAGCCAATAAGGTAAAAACACTTATTAAAGAGAGGTTTGATAAATCTTTTGAAAAGTATGATTTAATATTAACGCCTACTACACCTACTGTCGCTACTAATATTGGTGAAAGATCAGAAAATCCAGTAGAAAACTATTTGGCAGATATATGTACTGTTTCTGTGAATATAGCAGGATTGCCGGCGATTAGTATTCCATGTGGCGTTAATAAAGAGGGGCTCCCAATAGGTATGCAATTAATTGCAAATAGTTTCAATGAAGGAACACTTTTAAGAGCAGCATACACATTTGAAAAAAGTATTAAATTTGCAAAAAACAATAAGCCTACTTTTAAAAAGGGGGAACACTAATGGAAGAGTATGAGATAGTTATAGGATTAGAAGTTCATGCAGAACTTTCTACTAAAACAAAGATTTTTTGTTCATGTCCTGCTAGTTTTGGAGGAGAAGCTAATACTCATTGTTGTCCTGTATGCACAGCAATGCCAGGGGCATTACCAGTGTTAAATAAAAAAGTTATTGAATATGCAGTTAAAGCAGGTCTGGCTACAAATTGTGTAATAACTAAAAATAGTAAAAACGATAGAAAAAATTACTATTATCCAGATTTACCAAAATCATATCAAATTTCTCAATATGATATGCCGTTATGTCAGAATGGATTTATAGAAATTGAAAATGATAAAGCTAATAAAAAAATTGGTATTACCAGGATACATATAGAAGAAGATGCAGGGAAGCTAAATCATATTGAATATTCTGATGATAGTTTGATAGATTTAAACAGGGCAGGAGTTCCTTTAATAGAAATAGTATCAGAGCCAGATTTGAGAAGTGCAGAAGAAGTAGATTCCTATTTGAAAAAAATAAAATTAATTTTAGAATATATTGATGTATCGGATTGTAAGATGCAAGAAGGTTCACTAAGAGCAGATGTTAATATATCGGTGAGGAAAAATGGAGCTAAACAATATGGAACCAGAACAGAAATGAAAAACTTAAATTCATTCAAAGCAATAAATAGAGCTATTAACTATGAATCAAAGAGGCAAATAGAAGAAATAAAAAAAGGAAATAAAATAATACAAGAGACTCTAAGATGGGATGATTTAAAAGAAATAACATACTCTATGAGAGATAAAGAAGAAAGTCATGATTATAGGTATTTTCCAGATCCAGATTTAACGTTTATAAGGTTAACGGATGAATACATTAATGGTATAAAAAATAATTTACCAGAATTACCCGAAGAAAGAAAAAGTAGATATATTAAAAACTATAAATTACCAGAATATGATGCAAAATTTATAACAAGTTCAAAACATTTATCGGATTTATTTGATGAGGCTATAGCTATTTGTAATAATCCAAAATCAGTTAGTAATTGGATTATGTCAGAAATATCAAAAATTATAAATGAGAACGACATTGATTATTCAGAAATACCTTTCTCTGGAGAACAATTGGGAGAATTAATAAGCTTTATTGACAAAGATATTATTAGCACTTCAATTGCAAAAAAAGTGTTGGAGGATATGTATAAAACTAATAAATCTCCAAAACAAATAATTGAAGAAAAAGGACTTGTTCAAATAACTGATGAAGGAGCAATTAAAGAAATAGTAATTAAAGTATTAGAGAAAAATCCTAAATCTGTAGAAGATTATAAAGCAGGAAAAGATAAAGCGCTTGGATTTATAGTTGGTCAAGTAATGAAAGAATCAAGAGGTAAAGCAAATCCAGGAACGGTTAATAAACTAATATTAGAAGAGCTAAATAAACAATAAAAGAGTACAGGGTTAACATTAACTCTGTACAAATATATTGGGGTATCGCCAAGTGGTAAGGCTTCGGATTCTGATTCCGACATAAGACCTGCCAAAGAATTAAAAAACATAGAAACATAGAGTAGCAATACTTACAGGGTATTGCTACTCTCTTTTTATACCTCAAAAGGCATCGGATTCGGTTAGTAAAAAATACCGAATCCGATGCCCCTTTTTTTGTGTATTTTTTACAAAAAAATATATGAAAGAGAGGTGTAAAAAAATGATACAAATGAAAAAAGTTTTATCTAGTCTTAAAGAGGGTAAAGAGGAATTCATTGCAGATTGCAAAATTAGAAATCTTGCAAATGGAACTATAAGTCTTTATGAAGAACATTTTAATTATTTTATAAAATATATAAATGAAAACTACCCACAAATGCAAGTAGCAACCGAACTAACAAAAGATATAATAAATGAATTCATAATAGATATGAGAGAAAATGGACTAAAAATAACTACAATAAATATAAGATTAAGGTCAATAAGGTGTTTTATACATTACTTTGTAAGAAATGGTTATATTGAAAATGAATTTATAATAGAACAACTTAAAGAGGAAAAGGGAATACCACAACTTTACACGAGAGAGGAAATAAGAACATTATTAAAAAAGCCAAATTTAAAAACTTGTAGTTTTGCAGAATATAGGACTTGGGCTATTATTAACTTTTTCGTGGCAACAGGTGTAAGGCGAAGAAGTTTAATAAATATAAAAATTGGTGATTTAGATTTTGACAATGATATTATATATGTGCGAGTTACTAAAAATAGAAAAACAATAATAATTCCAATGGGAAAAGCGCTAAAAAAAGTATTACTTGAATATCTAAAATATAGAAATGGGGAATCAGATGACTACTTGTTTTGTAATTTAGAGGGAATGCAACTAACTGAAAATGCATTGAATAACCTTATAAAGAAATATAATACCAAAAGAGGTGTAAAGAAAACAGGAGTGCATTTGTTTAGGCATTATTTTGCAAAAGAATATATACAAAATGGTGGCAATGCTTTAAAGTTACAAAAGTTATTAGGACATAGCACACTAGAACAAACACAAATATATGTGGATTTATTCGGAGAAGATTTACAGGCAGATTTTGATAAATATAATCCACTAGACCGATTATGTATGAATAACGAACGAATTAAAATGAGAGTATAATAAATATAAAGAGGGGCAATTTAAAAAGAATGGAGATATAAAATGATAATTGATAAAAAATAAGTGAACTATTAACAACTCTTGAAAGAAATAAAGGTAAGCCTATTGAATTTGAAACAGTTGGCGCGATTACCATAAAAATTTTGTTAAATAAGCCACAATATGCTTTTAATAAAAGAACAAAAAATGTAGAACTATATAATACAAAATTCAATTCATTTAATAACTAATATTTTGAAACAGATTGAATAGTTTTTCATAATGTGTTACTATGTCAGTGTAGTAAAACGAGAGGTAAGAGTATATGAGTATATTAGGTAATATAAAAAAGAAAAATAGAAGTTTTGTTGTAGGTCTATTAATTATGATAATTATTGCAATTATTCCATTAACAATTATTTTTACATATATGAATAAATACAAAATAGATAGTGTGTTAGTATTAGATAGTTTATATGATAAAGGGCATCGTGTTTTTGAGTTTGATGTTAAAGATGCAAAAGTATATGAACTAAAAGTTATAGAAAATCAAAGTATAGTTGTTTTAGGAATTGAAAAAGATGGATATTTATTTTGTGTAGATATGAAAATTGATATGAATGAATATAGAAATCTTGATTTAAATGAAATAAGAACTATTAATTTTAGTACATTAAAATTTACAGAAATTACAAATAGGGAGCATTATAAGGCAGAATATAAGTTGATCGATGATATTATTAAAAATAGTAATAATATATCAGCTGGTGTTAATAAAACATATGCATACAAGTATTATAATGAAGTAAGTAGAGTATCAAATGAATCACCTTGGGGAAATACTTGGCTGTATCTTCCTTTAATATTTATAGGATTGATTTGGTACATAATAAAATCATCTAAAAATGTTATATCTCCTATTGAGAGTGAAGAAGTATCAAATCTAGTAGATATACATGGAGCAGGAGAAGCAGAAAGATTTCTAAAATTAGCAGATGAAGAAATGAGTAAGCAAGATATTTTATATAGTAATAATAAGATTGTAATTACATCAAATTTTCTTGTTTCTAATGATGATATTGTAATATTATTAGATGATATAATAGAAGTAAATAAATTAGTGCTTACTATTAAAAATTTATTTGGTTTAAAATATTATTATTTATGCGTAAGATTAAAAAATAAAAACTGTGAATTGTTTGATTTAGGAGAGCCTTTAATAGCTGAAACTATGCAAAAACTTTCATCAGTAAGAGAGAATATAATAATAAAAGATGTAGTATCAACATCTACAACAACATCAAGATATGGAAGAACTTTTCAAGACCATTTAGAAGATATTAGGAAAAATAGAATATAAAAAGTTAAGACATTTCATTGCCTTACACACACTAAAAGAGGTATGAGATGTCTTATTTTATTCTGTTGGAAAAGTTTTGACTTGTTTGCTTATTCCTGTTATGTAGTTCATATCTACATTATAAAGTCTAGCAAGTTTAATAAGACTTTCCAAAGGTATTCTTGTGTTGCCTGTTTCATAGTCTGAATATGTTTTTTGGCAGACTGATAAATAGTCTGCAATGTCTTGTTGTGATAAACCTTTTATAACTCTTAAATATCTTATAATTTCATTCATAATTAAATATTCCTTTATATAAAATAGATAGGCATATTTGTGTGCCTACCTATATTCAACCATATAATATATGAAAACAATGTCGTATTTTGTTTTTATGCACCAAGTATTGTTCTCATTTTATTACTTCTACTTGCTTTTGAATTTCTTGCTCTTGTTTTTGCTTTTTCTCTTTTATTTACAATTTTCTTAGAGCAGTCTTTTACAAGTTTGTCTAAATAGGCTTCAGGTGTAAGTGTATTTTTGCCACCTGTCAATTCTGCTGCATCGTTAATACTTCTAATATATGCAAAGAATTCAGGAGGACAAAGTGTTTCATTTGTTTCAGTGTCTAATGTTATTTTCATAATTATCAATTCCTTTCTACAAATTACGCCATAATATTACCATATATTGGTTAATTGTATAGATATTTAGTAGTATAAACTCTTTTGAACCTTGCTTAGATAAAACACTAAAAGAACTAAATATTACATCTTTGAAAGTAAGATTTAATATAGAAAATCCTAAAAAATATGTTGTTCTAACAGAAAAACTTGATAAGGAGTTAAGCGTATAAATTAAAAAGCAATAGAAAACCTATTGCTTTTTTTCGCACTCAAAAGTTGAATATTTGATTTTTCTTTGTTTTATGGTGCGCGCGCCAACTGACAAAATAAGTGATTAAAAATGTATAGACTTTTGTAAAAATATGTGATATTATATGGTTACGAATCCGATGCCCTTTTTACTTTCAAAATGTAAGAATGGGTATGTTAAAAAAGAAAAATAAAGCCACGAAAGTGTTGCTACATAAGGATTCTATGATTTTAATATAAATTGGGATATCGCCAAGTGGTAAGGCATCGGATTCTGATTCCGATATTCCTAGGTTCGAATCCTAGTACCCCAGCCATATTAAAACAATTTTTAGCAATATATATTAAAACACAATATACATTTACAAAAGCTTAAATTTAAAGTATACTACTAATATTAGGAGATAGCATGTGTAGTATGGATAAAAATGAAATGTTTAGTGATGAATTTACTGATAAAATTAACTACATTAAATCAGTAGATGAAGAGTCTTGTAAGTTTTTATATAACTTATATGTTCAATATTATTTATCAGAAAAAAGCAATGATGTTAATGAGTATATATTAAAAAACAAATGTATGTTTCAAGCAGACATTAAAGATATTGTAGAACAATGTAAAAAAGATAATAAAACTATAATAGAAATAACTAATATTTATGATGATAGATATAAAAGACTAAAGACTCTATGTATGAATATGGGAGTAAATATATTAACGATAGAAAGTATAAAAAAAATCAAATCATTAAAAAGGTTATTGGGAAACAATAGTAATGGTGTTTTTTTAGATATTAACATTAATGCCATAGAGGAATGGTATAACTGGGATGTTATATTAGAAAACAATATAACTCGTATGTTTAATAATTTTGATAAAGTAAGTTTGAAGGAATTGAAGAAAAACCCATCAGTAAAAGTTAAAGAAATAGTTTTAATTAGTTTAAAAGAAAACAGTAAAAAAGAAGATAACAGAAAGCTTAAACTAATGCCACTGATAAGGAAAATGGATGATTTACTTAAGATAGAAGAAACCAAAGAAGGCGAATTAATAGCAAATATTTATAGCCATTCTGAGATTAACATTAATTATATTAAAGAGCTTAGTGAAGTAATTCAATTATTAATGTATTCAAGTAAATCTGAAAGATACGAATATGTATACGATTTATTATGCGAAAAATTAGAAATTGATATAAATAAATATAATTATTGTCTTTTTGAAAATGATAAATGCATAGCTCAGAGAGAAAATGAAAAATGGCCAGAAAACAAATTTGATGGCTGCTGTTTTAACATTTCTAAAAAAGAAAAATGTGAACACCTTAATGATAAAAGTTGTAATATAAAATGTATTTCTTGCAGATTATTTACTTGCAAATATTTAAAAAACACGGGAATTGATTATGATGTGAGAAAAAATATACTTGTTAAATACTGTATGAATCCATTACAAAAGTCAGAGTTGATTTGGAATTTCTTTACTCCAAAAGAAAGAATATTAAAGAATATATATAGATATAAAATAGGAAAGTAAGGTTATAAAATATAATATCAATTCATTATACTAGAATGTCCTGTTTTAAATATTATATATTATGTTGAATTTGTTGTAAAAAAATACCAAAGATATTGACATAATTAATTACTATGATATACTATAAATCATAGTAAAAGTATAATTTGCTAAATAATTTTAGAGAGGAAGGCTAATTATGTCAAAAAAATTTTTTGATGGAAAGGATTGCCTTACTAATTCGGGAGACAGTTTTTTTGATAGTAAGGGGCATCTTACAAAAGATGGAGGGGCTTTCTATGATGGTAAGGGTATCCTTACACAACCTGGTGAAGCATTTTTTGATGGTAAGGGTATTCTTACACAGCCTGGTGAAAAATACTTCGATTCTAGAGGTATACTCACAGATCCTGATGATTAGTATTATAAATATACTTATTATCAAGAATTTTGTGATATATATCTCAAAATAATCTCTAATGCAAAAAGCATTAGAGATTGTTTTATTATTAATTTATTAATAATAAATTTAAAAATCTAAAAATTAATTGATATTTTTTTAAGAATTATAATATTTACAAATATGATTTACCATGCACTTATCACATTTTGGTTTTTTAGCATCACAGATAGCTCTACCATGACTCACTAAGATATGATTAATTTTATCCCATAAGTTTTTTGATAGTTTTTCCATTAGATCTCGTTCAATTATAATAGGGTTAATACTATTAGTAATACCTAATCTTTTAGAGATTCTACCAACATGCGTATCTACTGCTATTCCAACAGAAACATCAAAACATTCTTGCAAAATAATGTTTGCACTCTTTCTTCCTATGCCAGCAAGTTCTGTAAGGTCTTCCATATTGCTCGGTACTTTTCCGTTATGTTTCAATACAATCAAATTTGAGGATTCTAAAATGCTTTTTGTTTTATTGTTATAAAAGCCACATGAATGAATAATTTTACTGATTTCTTTAGGATCTGCTTTAGACATTTCATAGACATCTTTAAATCTATCAAATAGGATGGGTCTAATTTTATTTACTCTTAAATCAGTACATTGAGCTGCTAAAATAAGAGCTACAAGTAATTCAAAAGCATTGTTATAATCAAGTCCACATGTTGCACCTTTGTATTCTTTTTCAAGTATATTGACAACTTCTGTTATTTGTTTTTTATTAAGTAATTCTTTATCAAATTTATTTTTTATAATCACTTCAATCACCTTTTTTTAATTTTTTCATACTATATATTAAAACTAGTACTAGTATATATTTTTTCATTATTAATGTCAATAAGGAGGTAAAAAGTGTTTTTTTGTGCTTTTCGTAGAACAATAGGATTATTTTTGATTGCTTTTGGAATAGGAGCAGTAATTGCTATATTTTTGCCTCTATGGACTTGGGTATTAGCTTTTGCAGCAGCGCTAATATGGCTAGGCATAGTCTGGCTGATATGTTAGAGGAGGGGTTATATGAAAGTTGTCGTTATAAAACCTGGAAAATTCATGAAAATTGTATTAAAAACTATATTTAAAATATAATACATATGGAAGCGTAAGGTGACGCTTCTTTTATTTATTCAAATTGACATAACCAAACTCTGATGATATAATAACGGAAAATACTATAAAGGAGATGAAGCCATGACTATGTTTCAAGATATAAAGCTAGTAATGTTAGATTTGGACAATACTATTGTCAAACATCAAGAAAAATTAGAAAGGCAGCTTATAGCAGAACATTTAGGAATAAAAAACGATGCAAGATTTGACAATGAATTGGAAATAATGTTTAGGGAAAACAGCAAGCATATATATCCTAGCATGCGCATGGGTAAGGAGCGGTTTGGGTTAATAATAGAAATGATAATGCCATCTCTTAGACAATATAGACTTAAAGGAACAGATGTTTTGAGAGGAATAGAAGAGGTTAATACCTCCATAAGAATGAAAGGCTCTAAGGAATTGTTGAATGGCATATATAGAAAAGGCTATCAAATTATTGCTGTTTCTGATTGGTTTTTTGAACATCAATTGAGAACATTAAAAAGGTTAGAATTAAGTCAATATTTTGAAAGATTATACTGTTGGGATGGATATTATCCTAAAACTAATAAACTCGCGTATAAGCGTGCTCTTAATTATATAGAACCAAGTAATGCAATAATGATTGGAGATGGATACAACTCAGATATAGTTGGTGCCAAAAAGGCAGGTATAAATGTTATAGGATTTAATGTGAAATATCCAGAGAATGCAAAAATAAAAGCAGATATTGATGTAGAAGATTTAATTCATATACTTGATTTTTTATAACTGCTTGAAACAGATAGGTGAAAACTTATCTGTTTCTTTTGTTTGCATATATTTAAATGCATATGTTTTTATTAATATATTAAAGAATATAGAGTTATAATACATATGTCACAGAAAATTAGCTAAAAAAAAGACACCTT
>CAYXLQ010000010.1:21107-30405 GCA_964465775.1 uncultured Clostridiaceae bacterium | reverse complement strand
TAGTAATATTTTATCAATTTTATCAAATGAAAGTCCTGAATCTTTTATAGCTTGATTAACAGGCCCTACTGTTGCCTCAACTAAATCTGAAACTAGTTCTTCGAATTTAGCCTTTGTAATTACAACATCCATATGTTTAGGTCCTTCACTATCTGCAGTTATAAATGGTAAGTTTATTTGTGCTTGTGCTACTGTAGAAAGTTCTATTTTTGCTTTTTCAGCTGCTTCTTTTAATCTTTGCATTGCCATATTGTCTTTTGAAAGATCAATTCCTGAGTCTTTCTTAAATTCTGCTACTAAATGTTCCATGATTCTATCGTCAAAATCATCTCCACCTAGTTTGTTGTTTCCAGCTGTAGATAGTACTTCAAATACTCCATCTCCAATATCTAGAATTGAAACGTCAAATGTTCCTCCTCCTAGATCATATACCATTATTTTTTGGTCTCCATCTTTATCTAATCCATAAGCTAATGCTGCTGCAGTAGGCTCATTTATAATTCTTAGAACTTCCATACCTGCTATTCTTCCTGAATCTTTTGTTGCTTGTCTTTGAGAGTCACTAAAGTATGCTGGTACTGTAATAACTGCTTCTTTAACAGGACTTCCAAGATAACCTTCCGCATCTGCTTTTAATTTTTGTAATAACATTGCTGATATTTCTTGCGGTGTATACTCTTTATCATCTATCTTTGTTTTCTTATCTGAACCCATATCTCTTTTTATAGACATTATTGTTCTATCATGATTTGTAACGGCCTGTCTTTTAGCAACTTGCCCTACTAATCTTTCACCATTTTTAGCAAATGCTACTATTGATGGTGTAGTTCTTGCTCCCTCTGAATTTGGGATTACAATTGGTTCTCCGTTTTCAATAACTGAAACACATGAGTTTGTTGTTCCTAGGTCTATTCCTATAACTTTTGACATAATAATTTCCTCCTATTAATACTTCATTTTTACTATATGTAAACTTATATATCATATATATAAGTGATTACCTTACTTAACTTTTAATTTGCAACTTTAACCATTGCAAAACGTATAACTTTATCTTTTAATTTATAACCTTTTCTTAATACTTCTATTACTTCTTTTTCATTATAATTTTTATCATCTACATGCATTACCGCTTCGTGATGTACTGGATCGAAATCGCTTCCTACTCCTGGAATTTCTTCTACTCCTAGCTTAAATATAGTTGTTTGTATTTGTTCATAAATCATTTGCATTCCTTCTTTAAACGATTCATCTGTTGCTTTATGTGATAATGCCGTTTCAAAATTATCTAATATTGGAAGTAAATCACCAACAATATCTGAAAGTAGCATTGTACGTAGAGATTCTTTTTCTTTTATCATTCTTTTTTTAAAATTATCAAAATCTGCCATGTTACGTTTTAAACTGTCATAATATTCATCTGCTTTTTGTTTTTGTTCTAATAAATCATTGTTGAGTTTTGCAATATATCCTTCTGCATTTTCAACTGAAATACTACTAGTTTCTTCTTTAACATCTAGCTCCTCTTCTTGTTTAATTTCCTCATTATTGTCTATTTTCTCATTTTTCTTAGCCATCTATATTATCCTCCTCTTTACTAAAAATATTTTTAAGCTTATTATTTACATATTTAAGCGTTGATATTGCTTTTGAATAATCTGTTCTTTTAGGTCCAAGTACTGCTACTTTTGCATTTGTTGTTGTTTCCATATCAAGAGATATTATGCTGTAATCTTTTAGTAAAATATCTTTACTTTCATTTCCTATTACTATTGAAATGTCTTTATCTTCTATTTTTTCAATAACCTCTCCTATAATTTGTTTAGTACTTAAAATATTCAATAACTCTTTTACTCTGTTTGTATCAGAAAATTCAGGAATTTCTAAAAGCTCTATCATATCTGTTTTTACAGCACTAGTTTTATTTTCTTTAATTTCATAATTTATGGATAAAGCCAATGCTTCTAAGATATCTGAGAATTTATGTAGTTGATTTGATATCGCACTACTTAAAACATCTGGTAAATCTTCAAGGAATGTCCCCTTCAAGCTTTTATTAAGCATTTTATCCAGTTCCTCTAGACTATCTTCAGGTACTGCATCTGTTATTTTTACAATAACATCTTTAACTGTTCCGCCTTTAGACATTAATATAATAAGTAATATTCTTTCAGATACTTTTAATATTTTTACATTTTCAATTGTATCTTTGTTTTTAGTATGTAATACAGCAGGAAGTTTTAATATCTTAGATATAACTGCTACTGCATTTTCTAAAGTTGCTTCTACATTTCCAAAACTTACTATATTGTTGTTAATATAATCTATATCCATCATTGTTAGAATGTTTTCTTTCATTAAATTATCTATATAATATCTGTATCCCATTGTAGATGGAATGCGTCCTGCTGAAACATGAGGTTGTTCTAATAGTCCTATTTCTTCTAGTTGTTTCATTTCGTTTCTTATTGTTGCAGAACTAAATTCTCTTTCATATTTCTCTGCTATTATTTTAGATGCAACAGGTTCAGCAGATTCAATATAGTTTTCAACTACAGTAGATAAAATCTTCCTTTTCCTCTCATCTAAGTTCATATACATCATCCTTACGTTTTAGCACTCTCATTTTTAGATTGCTAACGTGTATATAATATTATAGTAGTACTTATTTGTCAATAGTTTTTTTAGTAAATTTACATTTTTTTCACAAAAAGTTGTATTAATCTCTATAAAAAATCGAAGTAATAATATTTCTTTATCACTTCAACTCTAAATTTATTTTATCTATACTTCTATACTATTTTTTTACAAAAACTACATCTATGAATAGGTGTTAGTCCATATTTTTTTATCGACTCAATATGCATTTTAGTACCATATCCTTTGTGTTTTGCAAATCCATATTCAGGATACTTTTTATCATATTCAATAAGCATTCTATCTCTTGTAACTTTAGCTAATATGGATGCTGCAGCTATTGATTTACTAAGTGCATCCCCTGATACTATAGTTTTTTGTGGTATGTTTGTATTTATCTTTTGATTACCATCTATCAACACTACATCTGGTGTTAAATTAAGATTTTCCACTGCATCTAACATAGCTTTTTTTGTAGCATTTAATATATTAATTTCTTCTATTACATCGACATCTACGATTCCAATACCGTATGCCTCAACATTATTTATAATTTCATCATATAATTTCTCTCTCTTTTTTTCTGTTAATTTTTTAGAATCATTTATACCTTCTATATTAACACTATCTTTAAGTATTACCGCAGCAGCTACTACAGGCCCACACAAAGGGCCTCTGCCTGCTTCATCGACTCCACAAACAATATTATATCCTGCCTCTTTAGCTTTTTTCTCATACGTTAACATATCTATATCTGTTTTTTTTTCATTTATCATTATTTATACACTCCATATACACTTCATTTTTTGAAAGACCTCTTTCTCTTGCCACCTTTTTAATTGCATCATTTTTTGAAAAGCCTTGTTTTATATAATCATTTACTTCTTCTTTATTAGTTTTATTACTAGCATTAACTATATTTACTATCTCATTATTTCCTTCTAGAATAAATACTATTTCTCCCTTTATTCCTTTTTCTTCAACTTCCTCTAAAAGTTTTTTCACAGTAGTATATTTTTTTTCTTCATATATCTTTGTAATTTCTCTAACCAAACATACTTTTCTATCTCCAACTACTTTTTCTAAATCTTTCAATGTAGCTTTTAATTTGTGTGGAGCTTCATAAAATATCATTGTTCTTTTTTCTAATTTGATTTTTTCTAATCTTTCTTTCCTTTTTTTAGACCCTACTTCTAAAAAACCTTCAAATACAAAGGTTTCTGTTGGAATGTTGGAATATACTATTGCAGAAGTAAGTGCCGTTGGACCTGGCACAACTTCTATACTTATTTTCTGTTTTATAAGTTCCATTACTAATGGTTGTCCCGGATCAGAAAGAATTGGCATACCTGCATCAGAAACAAGTGCTAAATCCTTTCCCTCTTCTAGCATTTCAACTATTTGATTAATTCTATTAGTTTCATTAAACTTATGATAACTTATTAATTTTTTTGATATCTCATAATGATTTAATAGTTTTAATGTTTGTCTCGTATCTTCTGCAAGTATAACATCTACATCTTTTAATGTATCTAATGCTCTTATGGTTATATCCCTTAAATTTCCTATGGGAGTACCTACAATGTATAAAGTACCTTTGTTTTGTTTTTTCATTTTTATCACATCCTGTATATTTTTTTTATTTGAGACGTATACTCTCCACTATCATCATATTCTATTATGATTGGGTTTATAGCAGCCTCATTTCCTCCGCCTAAGCTATACTCTAGTAATACTAAACTTGCCTTTTTGTTTATCTTAGGTTGCATTATTGTAATTTCTTTTACCTCTAACTTATATTTTCTAGCTTTTGTTATTAAATCTGCTATACGTTCTGGTTTGTGTACTAAATATAGTTTCCCTTTTTCTTTAAGTAATTTACTTGATGTTTTAAATACATCATCTAGGGTACAATATTCTTCATGCCTTGCAATATATTTTACAGTTTTATCATTAATTGTTCCTGTCCCTACTTGTTTATATGGAGGATTACACACAACTATGTCTACTTTGTTTACATCCTGTTGTTTAAGTATATTTATAATCTTTGTATAATTTCTTATATCCTCTTTAATTATTTCAATTCCTTTTTCAAGATTATTTAATTTAACATTTCTTTTTGCTAGATTATGCATTTCCTCCTGTAATTCTATGCCTATAATCTTGCTATATTTAATCCTGCTTGTTAAAAGAATAGGAATTACTGCTGAACCAGTACATAAATCAATTATTGTATTTGATGATTTAGATTTTACTATACTTGATAATAATACGCTATCCATTCCAAATAAAAAGTAATTCTTATTCTGTATGAGTTTTAAGTTATCAACAAGTAAGTCATCTATTCTTTCGTCTTTATTTAATATTTCTTCTCTTTTTTCCATCATGTTTGTATTATATATTAAATTAAGCTTTTAGTAAATAGTGATATTATTTAAGTCTTCCACCAAGCATTACCAAACTATCTCCATGCTTATCTTTAATACTATCTAATACTTTATCCACTTTTTCATACTTTTTATGTTGGCTTCCTTCTTTTCCTTCATCAAAAATACTTATTTGAACATCTTGATCTGTTGATACTAATCCATCTACTCTTATTCCTATCAATCGTAATTCTCTTCCTGCATATAATTCTTTAAGTAGTATTTTCCCTTGTTCATATATTTCTTTTGTAACTGTCGTTGCTCTTAATAACGATTTTTGTCTTGTGTAGTTTTCAAAGTTCTTAGTTCTTATTTGTACATTTACAATTGTTGCTTTTAAATTATATTTTCTTAGTCTATAACAAACTTGTTCTGTTAGTCCCAAAAGAATTTTGTTTAATTCTTCTATATTACTTGTATCTTTTGACATAGTTATTGAATGCCCTATACCTTTTGGCAAAGTTTGTTCATATATTACTTCAGAATCATCTATACCATTTGCATATTCCCATAATATTTTTCCATGTTTCCCAAATATGTTTTCTATTTTGTTCTTATTTGATTTAGCTAAATCTCCTATTGTTTTTATATTCATTTTTAATAACTTTGGTGTTGTTTTTTTCCCTAACATAAATAATTCATTAATAGGTAAAGTCCAAAATTTATCTTTTATTTCTTCTTTAAATAATGTATGTATTTTATCAGGTTTTTCAAAATCAGATGCCATTTTAGCTAATAATTTATTACTACTTATACCTATATTTACTGTAAACTTTAATTCTTCTTTTGCTCTTTTACTTATTTCAATAACTATTTCATTCAGTGTTCTACCCATCAGGCATCCCGTCATTTCAACAAAACATTCATCTATAGAATATCTTTCTACTTTGTCACTATATTCTAAAAGCATTTTATATAGATTGTCAGAGAATTCTAAATATCTTTTATCTGCTCCTCTAAACACTTGTAACTTATTACATTTTTTTCTAGCCATAAAGATACTTTCTCCTGTTAAAATATTGTATTTCTTTGCTAGAGTACTTTTTGCAAGTACTACTCCTCTTCTACAAGTTTCATCACCGCCTATAACAGAAATTATATTTCTTATATCTTCTTTATATCCATTTTCTAGCATATCAATAGCAGTCCATGATAGAAATGCATTGTTTACATCTACATGAAGAATTTGTCTTTCCATTATTATCACCATGTTCATTATACAAACATTCGTTTGTGTTGTCAATGTAAAAAGTTGGTTATACTAGTTTATTAGTCTAACCAACTTCATTTAATATATTTAAAGATAATATTATTTTAAATTAAACTCTTAATAAATTCTATAAATAGTGGATGTGCCCTATTTGGTCTAGATTTAAATTCCGGTTGGTATTGAACTCCTATAGCCCATTTATGATTAATCATTTCAATAACTTCTGCTATGTTTTCCTCCTTAGAGCTACCTGTTATTTTAAATCCATTTGAAGAAATAATGTCTGTATAATCATTATTAAATATATATTTATGTCTATGTCTTTCTTCTATTTCTTTTTCCTTATATATTTCAAATACCTTAGAATCTTCTTTTAAAACGCATGTATGTTTTCCTAATCTCATTACAGGTCCTTTTTCTCCATTTTTTGCAACAATTATTACTGGTGTTTCTGAATTTGGATCAAATTCTATACTACTTGCATCCTTCAGATTTAAAACTTTTCTAAAGTATTCTATTATCATAAGCTGCATTCCAAAACCTATTCCTAACAATGATATGTTTTTTTCTCTAGCATATGTTATAGCTTGTATTTTTCCTTCTACTCCTCTAGTTCCAAAGCCACTACCAATTATTATGCCTTTAACACCATTTAGTTCTTTCTCTGCTCCATTTTTTTCTATGTTTTCGGCATCTGCCCATCTTATATTCACCTTAACATTATTTGCGTTTGATGCATGCTTTAAAGCCTCACATAACGAAATATATGCATCCTTTAAAGAAACGTACTTCCCAACTAGTGCTATTTCAACTTCTTCTTTTGGTTGTTCTTTTAATACGCATTCATCATACCATTTTTTTAAATCGTCTTTCTCTCTTTTTATATTAAACCTCTCACATAATATATCCCCAAGATTTTGTTCCTCAAACATAAATGGAACATCATATATAGTGTCTACATCTAGGTTTTCTATTACATTTTTACTCTCTATATTACAAAAAAGAGAAATTTTTTCTTTCATTTCTTGATCTAATTTATAGCTTGTCCTTGCAACTATAATGTCAGGAATAATTCCTATACTCATAAGTTCTTTACAGCTATGTTGAGTAGGTTTAGTTTTTAACTCTTCTGATTTTGGTAAATATGGTATTAAGGTCACATGTACAAACATTACATTTTTGTGTCCTTTTTCTGAATGTATTTGCCTTATTGCTTCTAAAAAAGGTTGTGATTCAATATCACCTACTGTTCCTCCAATTTCAGTAATTACTACCTCACTCTCAGATAACTCTCCTGCTTTATATACAGTATCTTTTATCTCATTAGTAATATGAGGTATAACTTGTATTGTTTTCCCTTTGTATTCTCCTTCTCTTTCTTTATTTAAAACTTGCATATATACTCTTCCCGTAGTAATATCACAAAACTTATTTAAATTTTCATCTATAAATCTTTCATAATGTCCTAAATCAAGATCCCCTTCTAAGCCATCTTCTGTTACATATGTTTCACCGTGTTGACAAGGACTTATAAGTCCTGAATCAATATTTAGATATGGATCAAATTTTTGAATGGTAACTTTTACACCTCTCGATTTTAATATCCTACCAATTGAAGCTGCAGTTATCCCCTTACCTAATCCTGATACTACTCCTCCTGTTACAAAAATATATTTTCTTTCCATTTTTAATCCCCCTTATTACTCTTTTTTTCAAGTTTAAAACCAAGGGCTTTTAACCCTTGGTTTTACATTAGTTTTTTTATTTTTTTAGAGGTGAAAAAGTCCTTAAGTTTATATGAATTTTCTATATACTTTTTTGCTCTTTCCGTATAATGCATAAAACCATTATCCTTCCTCTATTTAATTATTGTATTTTATTCATTGGTTTCTTTTAGAACTTATCCAGAAAAAATTTTGTCTTTTATCCTCTATTTGATATTCTGATAGTTCGTTTTTAAAGGATAATGTAATTACTAAAATTTAAATCCGGCATTCTGTACAAAACACTTCATCATCTAGCGCCATTTTAGAACACTTAGGACATATTTTTTCAAGTGGTTTGTCTACTTTTTCTTCTTTTATCTTTTCTTCTTTTATCTTAATTGTTTTTTGCTTATCTCCACATTTTGGACAAAACTTATTATTTATTTCTATTATTTCATTACAATTACTACATTTTCTTAAATCTCTTAGATATAGTGTTTTTATTTCAATATTTTCTATTTCTTTTTGTATCTTTTCTATTTTTTTACATGATTTAGTAAAACTTGGAGTTAACTCTTCTCCGTCTTTATACATTTTATATGTCTCTCTACCCATATCATAATATATGCCTTCTATTTCAGCTTCTAGATCATTTGCTTTGATTCTAATCTTTGTCTCTTTTATAATTTTCCCAGATTTATCTGCTACTACTTTATATGTTTTCTCTGCTCCTTCTCCAACTTTTTTTGATAGTTCTGATACTTTATCCATAAAATCCATATAATTTACCTCCATTTTATTTTAAAGCGCTTTCTCATTAATAATTTTATTCTAACATATGAAAAAATATATGTCAAACCAAAAATTATATCATTTTTATTACATTTTTATATTATCCTTTTCATTTATCTATATGCCTCATTATTTATTACCTCTTCATTTGTTAATCCCCTGCTAACATCTTTTACTATTTTCTTTTTTACTGCCTCTTGGTAATCCTTACTAAACTTCTTTTTCCATTCTCTATTATACTTCTCATTAAATGCTTTTACTCTTTCACCATACTCCTCTTTTTGCTCTGTTAAATCTTCATCCTCTTCTGGCCTTCTTATTATAAATTTTTTAAATATTGTTCCCTTTTCAAACATGCTTCCGCCTTTTTCTATTTCTTCATCTTCTAGTATCTTAATTTCTCCCTTGCTTGCCATTTTCTCAAATATCATATCTGAACTTCCTGGAATTGCTTCTAATCTAAATTTATTACTGTTATCAATTATTTCATTTAACATTGCATACATTTCTTTTCTTCCGTTATTATC
>CAYXLQ010000010.1:0-21007 GCA_964465775.1 uncultured Clostridiaceae bacterium | reverse complement strand
GTTTCGTACTCTTCTTTTGTAATATCTTCTAATCTTTTAACAATTACTCCATCCCTATATTCAGAGTCTACTTCACTATTTTCCAAACTTTCTTTTTCTTCTGATTGAACAATCAATTCTCCATCTTTTTTTACAATGTGTAAATTATCGGTTTCATTTGTAGAATCTAATATCTTTAGTCCTATTGCTTGATAAAGTTCATCACTTTCAATGTTTCCTTTTAATTCTAATTCTTTATCCTTTCTTTCCATTGTTACTATTTCTTCCAAACTTCCCGTTTCTTTATTTGTTATAGCTGCTAATCTATAATCAGTATTAAGTAACGACCTATATATATCATCTGTTTTATCCATTGTTTGATTTTTTATTAAATCTGGATATAACATGAAGACCTCATCATGCCTTAAAACTTTATAATTATATTTATCTGTTTCTCCTTCACATAGTGGGATATTATAATTTCCTTTATATTTTCCTGTTTGCCAAGCAAGCTGTATTTCATTAAATTTATCTTGAGAGTATCCCTTTTTAAGCATCTTTGCCGCAACATGTTCTGCACCTATTGCAACATAATCATACTCTTTATTATAGTATTCTTCTAGTTCTTTAATCCCCGGTGGTTCTTCTCCAACATTTTCTGTGTAATTGTTATATGCTTCTTGTAAGCTCCTTATATATCCTTGATTCCTTGACACCCACTCCCATGTTGCACCAGTTACTTCATTTAATTGACTTGATAACATTTTTAAAAAATGTTTATTCCAATTATTATCTACTTTTTCAAAAACACCTTGTAAAAAATTTTTATCTGTATTATTATATATGCTTTCAACTTCTTCTTTTCTAAAATCATCACCCATACCATTGGATATGCATAAACCGTGCAAAGGTTTCTCTATATTTATCTTCTACTTCTAATTTTTGTACTAATTCTAAATATTCTGGCATGTGATTTATATAACCTTCTGCACCTTCTAGATTTACTTTTTCTACTATTTCAATACAAACACTACTATGCTTTTTCTCATACCATTTTATTAATTTTTCCTCTTCCAAAGGATTATTTAATAGTTCATCTAACCTTTTTACGTTATTGTTTTTTAACAATTCTTTATATCTATCAAATCCCATTTCATGAATTAAACTTTGATATTTACACCTCTGACTTAGTAATTTTTTACTATCTATGTTTTCTTTTAATAACATTTCTGTATCTTCTGCAAATAAGTAAAAATTATTAAATCTCCATGTTAATATTTCTTTTTGTTCTTTTGTTATACTTTCATTTTTAATATCTTCTGTTTTTAGGAACATTTCTTCTCCTAAACTTTCTTTAAACTCATCAGCGTTAGGTCCATCTAGTTGCTCTCTAATATATTTAATTGCATTAAAATTAAAGTTGTCTTCCTTTATATGTTCACTTAAATTGTCTTCGGTGGTTTTCTCTTTTGATGTATGGTTTGGGTACTTCCTTCTTAAATCAATATCACACTCTTCAATTCTTAATACGTTATTATTATTTTCACTTGCTATATAATTGTGTTGATTTAATACTAGTCTTTTTGCACATTCTGTTATTAGATCTCTTATTTCATTTGGATTTCCATTAATTATCTTTTCATAATTAAATTTAATATCTTCGCTTTTTTGATTTATTATATCGTATTTAAGAATTTTTTCTAAATTATAATAAGAATAATAATTTAAACATTCCATTATATTCAATCTGTCTTTTTCTGGTATTTTGCTTTTCTTATCTAAGGAAATATTTATCTTTGATGTTAACATTTTTCCGTTACGCATTTCAATTTCAGAATATTCCTTCTCATACAAATCACTTTTATATTCTTCTAATTCCTTTTTTGCAATATATACTGCTGTTTTTATTCCTAATTCTTTAAAACAACTTTCATATTCTGCTTCTTTTTTAATAGAATCAATTTCTGTTTGTTTTACACTATCTAAAATTGCTCTTCTCATTTCAAGTTCGTAATTTTCGGCATTCATATCAATATCTTCTATGATATTACTATCAAGATCATTCAACTTCAATATTAAGGATAAAGCAGATTCTTTTCCTTTTTTTTCAGCCAACTGATTATATAATTCATTATATTTTTCTCTATTATAGTTATTAATTTTACCAGGGACTTTGTCTTCTACATATATTATATCTTCTAAACTTAAATTGTTTTTTGAATATAATATCCCTTTAACTTTTGAAAGTTCATTTACTGATAAGTTTAATGCTTCATTACTATTAATAAATAGATCACTATTAGACTCTTTAAAATTTTCAGGCAATTCTTCTGTATAACTTGTCCCATTTAAAATGTCATTTTTTAAATTTTCTTCTAATTTGTTAGATAGTTCTGAAAAGTTAGAGAACTCTATATTGTTTATATTCTTAAATATATTATTTCTATCTATTTCATTTTTATATATTTTCAATAAACTTAAAACATTATCAACGCCTATACTTTTGCTTGTTTGATTCATTTCTGTACTAGTTATTTGTTTTAGTTCATATTCATTATTTCCATTAAATAGAGTCATTCCTTTTAATCCATAATTTTTCATTATGAATTTTCTTGTTTCTTTACTAAATTGTTTAGATAGAAAAGCTCTGCCGAAACCACTTATTATCTCTTTTAAACTATCTTCATTTCTAATAACCAATTCTTTGTTTTCACTCATAATACTCTTCCTTTTTCAACTATTTTTTTCCATATCTTAAGTTTACTATATATTATCATAATTAACAATATGTATTATTACAAATTCACATCAAAAAAACATTGAAATTGCTTTTACAAAATCAATGTTTCCTTTTAAATTATTTATTTTTGATATCTATACCTTTAACTCTTACATTAATACTAAAAATATTTATACCTGTAGCATTAACCACTTCCTTAGTAATAGCTGTTTGGAGTATCTTGGTCACTCTAGGTATGTTATACCCATATGTTACATTTATGTCTAAAAACAAGTTTATTCCATCTACAAACTTTTGTATGTTTATTTTAAGAAGCTTTGACATCCCTTCTATATCGTTTGTAGCATGAAATACTACATCTTTTATTACTTTATCAGATATATAGAAATTACCTAAATAACTAAATGTTGGACGTATAATACTCTTTTCATGAAACACCTTGTTCTTCTTTTCAAATATTTTTAGTGGATCTAAAAAATATCCCGAAAATTGTTCTTTAATTTCTAAAGTTGGAACTGGAACAACATGTTTGCCTTCTTGTATTCTTACTCTTTTAGCCTCATTCATTTCTTCTTCTGTAGCTATTTCTTGAATATATATTGTATTTATAATTTTAGGCATTCCTAAATTATTTGTTATTTTTTGTACCATACCATCTGATGTACCTAAAACCAATATTTTATCTGGCTTACTACTATTTAATGCCTTCTTCATAAGTTCACAACGTGTTTCATCATTAAATATAGCAGCTTTAACAGAACCAATTTTAGTTGGTTCTGTTTTTGCAGATTTTCCTGCTATAACTTTATTTTTATAAATAAGTAATCCATCATCAATTATATAATTAATATTGTTGTCCTGTGCTACTTCTTGTGCATGATGACTTTTCCCGGGTCCCACTTGGCCCTACGAATGCATATACTTTCATATATAATTTCTACCACCTTTAATTTAATGCGTCTTTTGCTGATAAACTAAATTTGCCTTGTTCCTTATCAATATCGATTACTTTTACTAATACATCTTGACCGATACTTAAAACATCTTCTACTTTTTCTACTCTTTCTGATGATATTTTTGAGATATGTAACATTCCTTCTTTACCTGGTAATACTTCAACAAGTGCTCCAAACGGGAATATCTTTGTTACTTTACCCATGTATACTTCATTTTTTTCTACATCTTTAGTAAGTCCTACTATAATATCAAAAGCTTTATTCATCATTTCTTTATCAGTGCCGTAAATAAATACCTCTCCATTATCTTCTATATCTATTTTTACGCCTGTTTCTTCAATAATTTTAGTAATTACTTTACCACCAGAACCTATTACATCTCTTATTTTATCTGGATCAATCTTCATTGTTAGAATTTTAGGTGCATATTCAGATACTTCTTTTCTAGGTTCTTTCATGCATTTTAACATTATCTCGTCTAATATATATTGTCTTGCTGTATTTGTTTTAACAAATGCTTCTTCTATTATTTCATATGTTAGACCATCCACTTTTATATCTACTTGTATAGCAGTTATTCCTTTTTTAGTTCCTGCCACCTTGAAATCCATATCCCCATAGAAGTCTTCTATTCCTTGAATATCAGTTACCATTACATAATTACTAGTATCTCCATCTTCAGTAAACAATCCTGTTGAAATTCCTGCAACTGGTGATTTAATAGGAACACCTGCATCCATAAGTGCAAGTGTAGAACCACAAACACTACCTTGAGATGTAGAACCATTAGAACTTAAAACTTCTGATACTACTCTTATTGCATATGGAAATTCTTGTTCACTTGGAAGTACTGGAATTAAAGCTCTTTCTGCTAATGCTCCATGTCCTACTTCTCTTCTTCCAGGCCCTCTTGAAGGTCTAGCCTCTCCAACACTGTATGGTGGGAAATTATAGTGATGAATGTAACGTTTTGATACTTCTTCATCTAAGCCATCTAAACTTTGTTCTTCTGATTTCATACCTAGTGTCACAATTGACATTACTTGAGTTTGACCTCTATTAAATATAGCACTTCCATGTACTCTTGGAAGAATTCCTACTTCACAAGAAAGTTCTCTTATTTCGTCCATTTTTCTTCCATCTACTCTTTTAGCTTCTTCTTTAACCATTTTACGTAGATTTTTCTTTTGAAGCATTTCCATTATCTCTGATATTTCTTTTCTATTCTCATTGTACTTATCTTCAGAGTATTCATTTATATACCATTCTTTCAATTCTTCTTCAACTTTATTTATATTCACATCTCTAACTGCTTTATCAATAGTTTGCATTCCTTCATATATTTTAGTATTAAAGTTTGTTTCAATGCTATTATATAATTCCTTTGATATTTCAAATGACTTATATGATGATTTTGTTTTTCCTATTTCCTTTTTTATTGTTTCTATAAAATCAGTAATTTTTTGAATTTCTGAATGAGCTAATTTTATAGCTTCCATGATTATTTCATCTTCTACTTCATTTGCGCCAGCTTCAATCATACAAACCTTTTCTTTTGTTCCTGCAACTGTAAGATCTAAATCCGATTTTTGCCTTTGTTCTAGATCCGGATTAAGTATTAGTCTTCCATTTACAAGCCCTACCTTTACTGAGCCCACTACATGATTAAATGGTATATCCGATATTGCAAGTGCTATTGCTGCACCTATCATTGCTGGAATTTCGGGTAATATGTCTGGATCTACTGACATTGCTATAGCATTAATCGCCGTATCGTTTCTATAGTCATTTGGAAACAATGGTCTCATTGGTCTGTCAATAACCCTAGATACAAGTATTGCTTTGTCACTTGGTCTTCCTTCTCTTTTTAAGAAGCCTCCTGGTATTTTACCTGCTGCATACAATCTTTCTTCATAATCTACTGATAGCGGTAAAAAGTCTATTCCATCTCTTGGTTCTTTTGACATAGTAGCATTTACAAGAACTGTTGTGTCCCCGTATTTAACTAAGCATGAACCATTTGCAAGTCCTGCCATTTTTCCTGTCTCAATAACAAGTTTTCTTCCTGCAAATTCTGTTTCAAATATTTTAAACATAAAATTCCTCCTAAAAATATTCATTAATTAGAAGGTGTAATAATAACATCTAAGTCATAAAAAATGGCTCACAGGTTATTACTACAATACTCCTTCTAATTTATGTAATTATACTATATTAAAAATGTATTAGCAACCAAAAAACAAGAGAGGATTTGATTTTTAATTTAAATCACCCCCTTTATTTAATTTTATTATATCTCTTAATATACTTTACTATACTTATATCTATTAATATATATGATATATATCTTTTATAAATACTGTTGTTTTTCACAAATAAAAAAGCCCTCTAAATGTTAAACTATCAATTCAACATTTGAGGCAGTATATACTATTTTTTAATTATTTTTATTTTTTTCTTTATCTTCGTTTTTTCTTTTTGTTTTTTCATCAATTGTATTAGCTGCATTTATTGGTACAAATATATGTATAACAGCTCCTACCATGTATAAAATTTCATTACATTTTTCTATAGCTATTAGTTTTCCTATAGCTTTTCCACCTACTGTTAATGATGCAACTATAGCCCCTATTAATAATGAAACGATAAATATATTAATCTCTAGTACACTACTTAGATTAACAGAAACAAGAGCTGATAATGAACCACTCACTATTCCTACAACGTCTCCTACAATATCATTACAAAAGTTTGTAACTTTTTCTTTTGATCTTATTAGTTTTATTGCTTCTCTTGCTCCTTTATGTTTTTTAGCAGCTTTTGCATGAAAAGGTGCTTCCTCACAAGTCGCAACAGCCATACCAATTATATCAAAAACAATATTTATAATAATCATCACTAGCAGTACTAAAAATGCTATATATATGTTTAATTTATCTAATAGTACATTTGTTATTCCATTAAAAAAAATAGAAAGTATAAAAGTAGTTAAAAACACTCTTACTATCCACTTCTTATTATTATTCATTTTTCCCTCATCTTTTCTATACTATATATGTTATGGCAATGCACAAAGTAAATTTTGCGGCTTAAGGTCAAGTTGGCTTTCCCCGTTTCCTACTACTTGTTACCTCGTAGCGGTTTCCCTTTAAAGCAAACGACTAATTGTCACCAAATTAGTTACTCGATTACCACTGAGACCACACTTCAATCCTTAATACATTAACTATTACGTTACAGTCTAGAGGTTTTCCCTAACAGACTTAAACTATTTTTATTCGCTTTTGCAAATATAATTTCAAAGAACAAATAGTAACTACTTATGGCCTTAAGTTATGCTACTATGAACTTCTTATCCCGTATATTCACTCACGACAGGCTACATATATATAGTACTCTCTATATATATGGTTACACTTCTATGACGTGTCAGCCGAATAAAAGGCAGTTGTTTGTATGCCTTTACAAATCCACCTTAAATTCATTAACTTATACACATGCCCCGATCTGGGCGATCGAAGCACATATACCAGCCGCTATGTGTGCCTTTTAATGGATTTTTAGGCCCATCTTCAAATAGTATTCTGACTAGAATACTGCGCCATACATATCTAATTATAACATAATACTTTTTTTTAGTCAAACTTTAAAAATTCTTTTACTACCCTTGGAGCCAACCTTGAAAGTATTTCGTAATTTATTGTATTACATTTTTCTGCTACTTCTTCTAACATTATATTTATATTGTCCCAGATATATACATCTTCTCCTACTTCAACATTTTTTATATCTGTTATATCTACCATTGTACTATCCATATTTATTACTCCAAGTATCTTCGCTCTTTTGCCTTTTATTAAAACATCTCCTTTATACATTCTCATAATTCCATCTGCATAACCAATTGGAATAACAGCAACCTTTGTAGTTCTTTCTGCCACAAAACTTCTAGAATAACTTAAAGATTGCCCTGCTTCTACTTCATGTATAAATGAAACTTTAGTTTTTAATGTAGTAGTAGGTAATAAATTCAACTTCCCTTTTAAACTTTTATCTGGTAAATGACCATAAATTGAAATTCCTGGTCTAACTAGATTATAATGAGCTTTTTTAAAGTTAATTATTCCCGCTGTATTACAAGCATGAATATATTTTATATTTATATCTTTTTCTATTGTACTTTTCATTTTTTCAAACTTATTAATTTGCTCTTCTGTATATTCAAGGTCTACATCAGCACTTGAAAAATGTGTATATATTCCATTTAACTTTATTGCAGAGTTAGCTTTTATTATTTTAATAAATTCATTTATTTCATTTTCTTTTATTCCCGTTCTTCCCATTCCAGTTTCAATTTCCAAATGAACTTTGACAACTTTATTATTTATTCTAGCCTTGTTGTTTAATTCTATCAAATATTCTTTTATACATATACTCGATGATAATTCATATTCTAAAATTTTATCTATTTCTTCTTTTAAAGGTTGATTTAATACTAGTATTTCACCTTTATATCCTCTTTCCCTTAACGCTATACCTTCATCAACAACTGCTACAGCTAAAATATTTATTTTCAAATCAGTAAATAAACTTACTAACGTGCTTATACCTGTCCCATATCCTCTTGCTTTTATAACTGGCATGATTTCTACTTTATCGCCAACATATCTTTTTATTTCATTTATGTTATGCTTTACATTGGCAATATTTACTGTTAACTTAGTTTGTCTTATAGTATCCATTCTTTATCCTCCTGTCATGTTTTTATACATCTCATACATACAAATAGATGCTGCAACTGAAGCATTTAAAGATTCAATTGTTTCTTCCATTGGAATCTTAACTAATTTGTTACATGCTGTTTCTAACTCTATGCTTATACCATTGGCTTCATTTCCAATAACAAATATTTCTTTGCCTGTATATTTCTCTTCATGTATGTTTTTTTTAGCTTTAAGTGATGTTCCTATTAAAATATATTCTGATGCTTTAATAATATTAATAAAGCGGTTAAGCTCATTTTCTTTAATTGTATATATTTCTGCTTTATATATCCCTCCCATTGTACTACGAACAATCTTAGGAGAAAAAACATCTGCTGTTCCCTCTATTATTATAATATTATTAATCCCAAAACTAAGTGCTGTCCTGATAATCGTACCTACGTTTCCTGGATCTTGCAGTCTATCTAATAGAATATACTTATCTTTATTTTTTATAATCTTCTTTTCTAAATAGTTTATTTCATTTTGTTTTATATCAAGAACCGCCATAATTCCTTGTGGAGAATCTGTGTCTGATAAGTATTCAAATACTTGCCTTGATACTTCTAGAAAACTTTCTGTATTAATTTCTTTTAAGAATGTTTTTCCTATATTGGTTGCTTCTAATATTTCTTTAGAATAAATAATAAACTCAGGGGCTATACCTTCTGAGTTTATTATTTCCCTAACCATTTTTATTCCCTCAACCAAAAATTTATTTTCTCTACTTCTATATTTCTTCAGTTTTAGATTAGAAATATATTTTATAGTGGCATTGGTTTTGCTGGTTATCATTTTTTCCACCTCTACTATTTTGATAAAGATGCTACTACGCTATCTAACTTTTTAGTATTTGGTTTTATTTTAGCATCTTTTTGCATATTAGCTAAAAGTTCATTTACATAGTTACTTGCTGCATCTTCACTATTAAGTCTTGCATTTTCTTCAATTGAATTTATTTTTATTATAAAATATCCGTATTCTTCGCTTTCTACAACTTCTTCTGTTAGTTCTCCTGTTTTCATTTTTCTTAATGCTTCTTCAAACGAAGGTACTGAAGTTCCATTTAGGTATACTGAATATTCTTCTCCGTATTGAATTGTTTCATCAGCCTCTGAAACTTCTTGTCCAACACTAGCAAATCCTTCTCCTTTTTCAATTCTTTCTAATGTAGCTGTTGCAGTGTCCTTTAATTTTTTCAAGTCCTCTTTACTAGCGTCTTTATCTTTTCCATATAATATATAACTTGTATTATATTTGTTGTAATTAGCTTTATCTCCTTCAGCATCAATTATAAATTGTTTAATGTCCTCTTCTTTTACCTCACTTGTTATTTTTTCAATATATGTATTTATTAATGCGTCATCGTAGTATATTTGTTTCATTTTGTCAGGATCTATTCCTTTTTCTACATATTGTGCAACTTCATCTTTATCTTTAAACAATTCATCTACTTCTGATTTTTGTTCATCTGTTATTTTCACTTTAGCTTCTTTAGCTTTTTTAATTACAACTTTATCTATGATTATTTTATTTAAAACTTCTGTTTTTATTGCATCCTCTTCATATCCGTAGTATGTTAACATCGGCTCAAATAGTTTGTAATATATTTCATATTCTCCCCTTGTTACTTCTCCACCTTTATAACTAGCTACAACTTGTTTATTAATTCCCCAGAAATAGTAAAATATTAAAGCTGCGCACACAAGTATCATTCCACCAACTATTCCCATAACAACTTTTGTATCACTGTTTATTTTACTTATCTTAGGTTCTTTTGATTCTTTGGCTACTTCTTCTTTTTTTTCTTTTATTACTTCATTTTCTGGTTTAATTAAATCGTAGATATCTTTTTCTTTACTCATATCAATATTTCCCCTTTTCTTCAATTGCATAACGGCTTCTCTCAAAATCCTTTAAAGTTGCCTTAACAAATAGCAATATATCATGTTTTTTGACTGTTGTCAACATGAATTTTATCTTAAAAGGTAATATTACAAAATGTTCACAATTACCCTTAATCTCATTGATCCCAAGTTTTCTACATAAGTTTCTTATCTCAATAATCGACACTAAATTCTCTGTTTCTTTTGGAAGCTCTCCAAATCTATCGACAAGTTCTAAAACAACATCTCTTAAAGTCTCCTCATCATTTGCAGATGATAACTTTTGATACATCTCAATTTTTATAACACTACCTTTTATATAATAATCCGGAATATTAGCAGAAACATCCAGTGATATTTTTACATCCTCTAGAGAAATATCTAATGCTTCCTTAACATCACCTTTGCCTGTTGCAAGTTCTTGTTTCTGTTCTTTAATTGCTCTTTCTAACATTGCAGAATACATCTCATAACCTATGTCTGCAATATGACCATGTTGTTGTGCACCTAATAAATTTCCTGTTCCTCTAATTTCCAAGTCTCTTAAAGCTATTTTTAGTCCACTTCCAAATTCAGTATAACCCTTTATTGCCATAAGTCTTTTTTCAGCAGCTTCAGATATAACTTTTCTTTTGTTATAGGTAACATATGCATATGCTAATTTATTTGATCGACCAACTCTACCTCTTATTTGATATAACTGAGCAAGTCCTAATCTATCTGCATTTTCAACTATAATAGTGTTTGCATTAGGAACATCTATTCCAGACTCTAGTATAGTAGTACAAACCAAAACATCTATTTCCTTATCCATATATGCTATCATTATATCTTCTACTTTACTTGGAGACATTTGTCCATGTGCTATTGCAACCCTTGCATATGGTACTAACTCTCTAACCTTATCTGCTAGAATTTCTATGTTTTCTACTCTATTATTTAAATAGAATACCTGTCCATCTCTTTCTAATTCCTTTTCTATTGCTTCTTTAATTAAATCTTGATCATATCCCATAACATAAGTATGAACTGGCATCCTTTCAAGTGGTGGTTCAAGTATAACTGACACATCTCTTATTCCTATCATGGACATGTGAAGTGTTCTAGGTATAGGTGTAGCTGTCATAGATAATACATCTATTCCTTTTCTATATTTCTTAATAGTTTCTTTATGTTCAACTCCAAATCTATGCTCCTCATCTATAATTAAAAAACCTAAATCTTTAAATTCTACATCTTTTGAAAATAATCTGTGTGTACCAACTACAACATCTATCTCTCCTGATTTTAACTTACTAATAATTTCATCCTGTTCTTTCTTTGTTTTAAATCTACTAAGCATTTCAACTCTTATACCAAAGTCTTCCATTCTATACTTAAAGACATTATATTGTTGTAAACAAAGAACCGTTGTTGGAACAAGATATGCTATTTGTTTTCCACCCATAACAGCTTTAAAAGCACCTCTAATAGCTACTTCTGTTTTTCCATAACCTACATCTCCACATAATAATCGGTCCATTGGTTTTGGGCTTTCCATATCACGTTTCATTTCTTCAATGCATCTTGCTTGATCATCAGTCAATTCATATTCAAAGTCTGCTTCAAAATCATTTTGCCATGGAGTATCCTTTGGAAAAGCATATCCTATCATTTGTTCTCTCTCAGCATATAGTTTAATTAAATCTTTGGCTATATCTTTTACATGTGCTCCTACCTTATACTTGGTTCTTTCCCACTCCTTAGTTCCTAATTTGTTTATTTTAGGGCTAAAGCCCTCTTCACATACGTATTTTTTTATATATTCAAGTGAAGTTACTGGAACGTAAAGTACTCCCCCAGCTTTATACTCAATCTTAATGTAATCTTTTACTGTGCCATATGTTTCTACTGTTTCTACACCTAAATATTTACCTATTCCATGTGTTTGGTGAACAACAAAATCCCCTACTTTTAAATCATTGTAGGAGTTTAACATCTCACCTAAAAAATCCTTAGATTCTTTTTTAGACTTTTTAAAAATCGTGCCAGATATTTCTTCTGTTAAAATTACAAGCTTCATGTCATCATATGTGAATCCTGAAGACAAGATTCCTGTTGTAATATATGCTATATCTCTTCTTGTTGATTCTATTTCTTCTATAGAAAATATCTTTTTAACTTTAACTTGATTATCTAGCATTGCATTTTTTACAGTTTCTGCTTTTTTTTCAGTACTAAATATCATTATAACTAGATAATCCTCTGCTAAGTATTTTTTGACTTCACTAATTTGTACATCCATTGTGCTACGAAAAAAGTTAACCTCCCTACAGCTAAAGCTGTATTCTTTTCTTTTCGCATGCAGATTTCTATCTCTATTTATTCTATCAAAATAAACAGTAGTTAGATGTTTGTATTTTGTTTCCAGTTCTTCAAAACTCAAATAACGAAATGAATATTTAGGATGTACTTGACCTTTATTTAACATTATTTTAAAGGTCTCTTCATTTTCACTTATTATGTTTTTTGAACGATCCATGCATTTTGATATTTCATCAAAATATATGACTTTATCATTAAAATAATCAATTATTGTTGTTGTCTCTTCAAACATAGCATCAAAATAACGATATATATAATTGTTTACACCTTTTTCACGTATACTTTCAATGTCTTCTTCTATTTTATATTTTATGTCTTTTTCTAAATCGTCCCTTTGCTTTTCATTTTCTAAAACTTCTAAAAGTTTTTCTTTTATTTCATCTGTAACAATATATTCATTATAAAAAGTCACCATAAAGTTCTCTATATTTTCTTTACTCTTTTGTGTTTCAACATCAAATGTTCTTATACTGTCTATTTCATCACCGAAGAGTTCTACACGGTATGGATTTGTTTCTCCTATACTGAACACATCTAGTATTCCTCCCCTTACAGCAAATTGTCCTGTTGTTTCAACTACTTCGTGCTTAGTATACCCCATGTCTATTAATTTTTTAATAGTATTGTCTAGATCAAGATCCTTCCCCACTTCAAAAATTATGTTTTTATCCTTATACAGATCTATAGGTAACATTTTTTGCATTAGTGCTTCTATAACTGTAACTATAATACAAGGCTTGTTTTCTATTATTTTATTAATAGCATATACTCTTGCATTTTCTATTTCTTTACTTTCTATATCTGAATCATAATATATTATTTCCCTTGCAGGGAAATACACAATTTCTATATTGCTATAGAATTTTAAATCTTGCATCATTTTTTTAGCTTGTGTTACATTTGGACAAACTATAACAGGACATTTGTTAGAATAGTTATACAAACTATATACCATATGTGCTTTTTGACTATCTACTAACCCTATTATACTTAAATCCTCTGATTTATATTTTATATCATTTAGTAATTTATTAAATTTACTATATTTTAGTGGTTCCTCTATTAGTACATTCATTGTTTATTTTCTCCTTAATCTTTATTACCTCTTATTTATATATTATTTTTGTCCTTTTTATATTGTACTCTACCATCTCACTTATATATTCTACATATCCTATTATAATATATTCTGGATTAAGCATTTTTTCTTTTCCTGTACATACTGTTATTCTTAATCTCCCATCTAACATAAACTCATGTTCTATTAGGTATGGTTTTATATTTATTCTTTCTTGTCTATATGGTGTTTTTTTTAGTACCAATATTGCTGGCTCTGAAAGATATTCACTAAACATCTTTAAATACCATTCTTTTATCTCTTTAATTTCTCTATTATTTTTTCCTTCAAATTTTTCATCTTCATGTATTAATTCAATTTCATAAATTGCTGCATAAACCCTCTTATTTATATCTTCTTCATTTATATCTACATATATTGCTGAGTTTATAATCATTCCTTGCGGAAGAGTTTTATTAAGCTCTCTAACCAAATATGCTTCTGCAATATGATCTTTGATTATTACGTCACATATTTCTCCTGTGCTTTCAAATCCAATTGGAAGAGTACAAGCAGATACTATTTCTGGTTTTTTAGTTTTCCCCTCATTATACACTAGCTTTGCTCCAACTCTTGTTAACGCTTTTGCTATTACATCAGATATATCAATAGATGATATATATATAGCTTGTTTAGTCTTTGTATATGTTAATCTAACCTTATGCATAAATTCTCTTCCTCCTTCCAAATACTCATTTTATTATATCATAGGAACTTTATTGTGTCTATTTTAGAAACAATATTCATCTTATTTATCCGGCTTAGTTTTACTAGTTAATTTATTTACAAAAAATATATCTTTTAATTTTAGTTTTTACATTTTTTCGATTTTAGTATTGACTTCTATCCAATTTGCATTTATAATATTAACATGCGTTGAGAAAAGAAATGTTGGGCCTTTAGCTCAGTTGGTTAGAGCGCCCGGCTCATAACCGGTCGGTCCGGGGTTCGAGTCCCTGAAGGCCCACCACTTTTTCTTTTTTCAAGCTATTTTTTGGGTAGGTGTCCGAGTGGCTAAAGGAGGCAGACTGTAAATCTGTTAGCGTATGCTTACGATGGTTCGAATCCATCTCTACCCACCATTTATTATACAGCCATACAACAGTAGCATTAGATGCTGCTGTTTTTTTGTGAATTATAAATAGCTTTCTCTTCCCACTTGTTTAAAAAACATATAATTAAAATAATCATTTAAAATATATTAAATTATAAGAATATATGATAAAATACATTTAATACTTTAACAGGAGAAAATAATGGGTAAACAATCTTTTAAAAAATTAGTAGAAACTTCGGATGACAAGTTTAGTATATTTATGGATAAAAATACGCTAGCAGAATCTAATATATCGGTAGCTGATTTTTTAGACTTAATCAATATTTTTTTAGATGATGAACAAAAGGCACTACTAGTTGAAAGCGAACATATTAATAACTCATCATCATATATTAAGACATCTATAATATCTTCTATATCAGATGACACTATAAAATTGGGATTGCTTTCAAACAGTAATATAACATCAGATTTCGAAAATTGGCATATCAAAGATTTAATTGAATCATTAAATGAAAATAGTAAAATGCAAATATTACTAGACTCTAATTTCATAGATAAATATAAGATGGAAGGTTACGAAATTAGTGACATTATTTCAAGATTTACTGATGAAAACAAACTATATTTATTATCAAATAGAAGTTTAATCGAAGAACAGTTACAATTAAAAGATTTTAAAATTGCAACTATCATATCAAGCCTTCAAAATGAAGAATCAAAACTTAATATGATTGATAACTACAGTTTCAGTAAATATATTATAAAAGATATTATAAATACATTTTCAGATGATAGTATTAAAAACGTTGTTCTAGAAAACAAGTATGATTTCAATAATTATGATATGACTTCTTTGATTTCTTCTATGGATGTAAACTTTATAAGTGATTTTATAAGTGAAAATAAGGAGTTTTTATTACAAAACGATATCTCTCCTTATAATATAGTGAACTATTTCGATACTGAAAAACAATTGAATTTCATGGAAAAACTTGAAGATTCTAGCTTATCCCTTCGGCGAAAAGAGACAAATTCTAGCGACCTTCAACACTGAGGTTAAAAACATCCTTGTTTCTTCAGTTACCGATGAAGACTATCTTTCGGCTCTTTCAGTAAAAACAGATGATAATAACAGAGTCATTATTGACTTTGATATAGATCCTAATAATTATTGTGATTTAGATAAATTAATAAATATAAATCCAAAACAGTTATCTAATGAAGATAGAGAAACACTTTTACATATCTGTGAAATTTGCCCTGATATAAAAATAAATGATGATATAGGATTAACCTTTTCTACTGCAAAAGAATATAAAAACGCTGAGCAATGGATAACAAGTACTATACAAAAAATCAACCCTGAATGGTCGGATATTCAAAAAATAGCATTCATAGATAATGCTATTGGTAAAAAAATTAGTTACAGTCCAGATTTTGATACAGAATCATTTAGCCCTGAAGATTCAAGAGCTTTATGGAAAATTATAGATTCTGGTTATGGTGTATGTAATGGAATAACTCAAATAGAACAATACATTTTAAATAGAATTGGAATTGAAACTGAGATTGTTGCAAGTGATGTTCATTCCTTCTTAAAGTTAAATAATATTGAGCTCCCTACTTCAAATGGAGAAATGATTAAAGGAAATACTCTTTTAGACCCAACATGGAATTTAGCTTCTCAAAGATATGGTGCCAAACCCGAAAATTTTTGTATAAGTTATGAAGAAATAAGGAAACATGATATTAAGGATAATGGCGAAGATTCTTTATCTCATAAAAACGATGATGTATTAACTCGGCGCAAACTTAAATTTAGATGCACAAAGTTTGAGGCAAATATATACAAGTATTGGAATTGCTGACAATGAAGGAAACTTCCCAATTAAAAAACTTTTCGAATTATCTGAGTCTATAGATAATCTTGAATTACCACAAGAAGAAAGCTTAAAAAAACAGTTGTTACTTTTGCAACAGATCCATCCTGATTTCGCTACTTGCCAAAATTCAACATCAACAATTTTACAAGGAGTTATTTTAAATAATTCTAATTTAGAATTTAATAAATGTGTTGTGAACAGAGTATATGATAAATCGGATAATGATAAGAAGCCCGTGCTATATGTATATGCCGATTTAGCTGAAGCAGGTAAAAAGTTTTATTACGCAAATAAAGACTCAAATACCTTCATTGAATTAGAACAACAAGAATTTACAGAAAAATTTGAATGTTATGAAGCTGACTTAGAAAAACATAAAGGACTTAGACCATGGGAGATTTCAGAAAAGGAAGAAATTATAGAAGATTTAACTAAAAGTTCAGGAAAAATAATTGCTGTGGAAGGAGAAGAAAGATGATTATAAAAAACATACTTTCGTTTATTAAAAAGATATTTATTAAAGAAAAAAGTGTAAAATCAATTTCAGCACCAATTGAGAAGCCATCAAAAGAATCCAGGGATAATTTTATAACTTCTCTAAAAGCTAATGTGACTTCAAAAAGAAAAACCAATGTTGAAACACAAGTTTGCGTTGGGGATGGGCTTGGTATACAGAATAAAGTGAATTTTTAAAAAACAATGTTGAAGTATATGTTTTATTCAATACTTCAACATTTTCATTTATATTTTTATCTATAGATTATCTCTTATTTGTATTTTGCATCACTCTTTCGGCATCTATTATCCTTATTATTGACCCCATATTATCTGTTACATATCCTACTGTTTTATCATCAAATTTAGCATCTACTTTTATAATTTTATATAAATATCTTTCTCTTTCATTTCCTACGCCAATTTCATTTGATTCTACTCCATTTGTCATTATACTTATAGTATATTGTTCGTTTTCATTGTTTTTAGATATCTGTACCACTTCTATATCAGAAAGTTGTGCTGTTTTCATTCCTTGCGATAACATTATTACTGTTTCATCTCCATATTCTAATACAAAGTTTCCCCTTCTTCCCTTTATTTTCTCTATTTTTTCTTTAGCTGACGTTGATAACTTTTTCTCATCAACTTCCTCATATGTTATATTAGATATGTTTTGTGACGCTTTTATATTTCTACTATTGTTTATATTTTTTCTTCCTGAATTTATTACTAATACACCAATTGCTATAATTATTAGTATTCCTAATATAATTGCTATGATTTTAGATGATTTATTCATATTCTTTTCTACCTCCTAATTAATATGTAAGTTTGTATAAGCTAGGTATCTTTACCATAATTCCCTATACTAAGCTCTTTACTTATATAACAAACATTTTTTTATGTCAAGACATTATTTTTAACTTTTATATTTAAGTTATATTGCTTAGACAGAATAACCTTTATTTCATACTTTAACTATCTATATTTATAAATATACTTTAATAGTTTAATGGAACAAGTCACAATTACTTGACATAAATGATATAATATATATGTAAGGAAAATATATTAAAGGAGGATAATTATTCCACTTTGTAAACTCTAATTTAAATAAACTTATTAAAAGGAGATTGATGTTAATGAAAAAAGCTATTGCAGTAGTTCTTACGGTAATGATAGTATTAAGTACTTTTACATTATTTGTATCTGCAAATAATGTGTCATTTGGTGATGTTAATGAAGATGGTAAGGTTTCCGTTACTGATGTAATTTATATTTTACAAAATTTAAATGGTAAGAGAACTTTATCACCTCAAGCTTTGAAGAATGCTGATGTAAATAACGACAGCATGGTTAATCAGACTGATATAGTCTTGTTGCGGCAATACTTAGTTAATACCTACGAGACTCTCCCAATTACTGATTATGTTATATATGGTGATTTAAATGAGAGTGGTCATGTTTCAATAGCTGATGTAATATATCTATCACAATATTTAGAGAATATTAGGAATTTATCAGCTCAGGCACTGAAAAATGCTGATGTAAATAATGATGGACTTGTTAATTATATTGATATAGTCTTGTTACGGCAGTACTTAGTTAATACCTACGAGACTCTCCCAATTACTGATTATGCAATAACAACATCCAACTATCTGGGCAGCCCGGATTAAAGTTTTTTAATCGAATAATTAATATAAATGAAACAAACGCGAAAATTCGCGTTTGTTTTTTACTATCTTTTTATTAAATGCAAGGTTAATTAATATATTATTCCTAAACATTGTAATAAATCATCACTTGCCACTTTAATATTCCTTATTCTTTCTAGTCCATTTTCATCTAGATATTTATACTGAACCATTATTCTTCTCTTTTTTTGATTAATGCAAATAACCTTCATAGAAATAGCATTTTCAAAATTTGGATACTCATTCACAAACACATACTTTTTTATACTTACAGGTTTAAGGTCCGTATAGGTATAAGATAAATATCTATGTGCTCTTTCTAACCATTTCCAGTATAATATTTCGTTTAATATTAGTCCTCCCGTTATGAAAAATAATATTAAATATAAATGTATCACTATATTATACCCTTCCATATCATTTATAAAACATTGTACTAAAAATGACATTGATACAATCATTGATATAATAAAGCTGTAACCTGGAATACGCTTTATCCGCTGTGCTTCTTTCATAAGTTTTGCTTTTTTATACATAAATAAGCACGCTCCTTTATAATTTAATTAATTATATATTTAGATCTTTTACATAAGTATTTTAACATATTACTAGATAAAAATCTATACAATCTTATGTTTTGTTTCTCTATTCACTAAGTATATCTCCATTTACTGAAATTGTAATTACTTGCCAAGGTATAATCTTACCACTTTTTTGTAAAGCCCTTTTTATAGAATTCTCAATTCCACTACAGCAAGGAACTTCCATACGTACAACAGTAATTTTTTTTATACTATTGTTTTGAAGAATAAGTGCCAACTTTTCGCTATAATCAATATCATCTAATTTGGGACAACCAATTAGTACCACATTGTTTTTAATTAGTTCCTTATGAAAATCTGCATAAGCATATGCCGTACAATCTGCTGCAATTAATAAATTCGAGTTTTCTAAATAAGATGCATTTGGATTAATTAGTTTTATTTGTATTGGCCACTGCCCCAGCTTACTAGTAGTTTTTTTTTCTACTTTTATACATGATTCATCTCTTGTTATTTTTTTTGTAGCTATTCCTGGACAAGCACTAAAAGTTTTTCTATCTTCTTGCTGTTTTGCCATTAAAACGGCCTTTTCATCATATGCTTCTGCTTCTCTCTCTTCAAAAGTTATAGCTCCTGTTATACACACCGGCAAGCAATCCCCTAACCCATCACAATAATCTTCTCTTATTAGTTCTGCTTTTCCATCTATTAATTTAATTGCTCCTTCATGACATGCAGTTATACAATCACCACACCCATTACATTTTTCTTTATCAATTTTAATAATCTTTCTAATCATTATCTTAATTCCTCCTTGACTTTTAATACATTTTACTATAAAATTCTTTAAAAATATGTTGTTTTTACAACAAAGGAGATTAAAATGGAAATAAATTATTCTGTATTAAAAGATTGTGTGCTTTTCAATGGTATTGAAATCATAGACTATAACTCTATCTTAAGCTGTTTAAATTCCTACACTAAGAAATATTTAAAAGGAGAAAATATTATAAATAACAATAGTGATTTATCAAGAATTGGTATTGTTATATCGGGTAATGCTCAAATAATTAAAGAAGACTACTTTGGAAATCAAAATATTTTAGCTAATATCGTACAAGGTGAAACATTTGGGGAATCATTTGTCGCATCCGATAAAAAAATCCCCTATATTACTATCATTGCCAAAGAAGATTCTGAAATATTATTCATCGATTATAAAAAAATAATAAACATGTGTTCAAACGCTTGTATATTTCATAATAAACTAATTGAAAACATGTTAAAAGTATTGGCTATAAAAAATGTAAATCTTACACAAAAAATCCAACATATGTCTGAAAAAACAATACAAAACAAGTTATTGTCTTATCTTTCAGCACAAGCTTTAGTTTCTGAAAGTAACAGCTTTAAAATTCCTTTTAACAGACAGGAATTAGCAAATTATCTATCAATAGATCGTAGTGCAATGTCAAAAGAATTAAGTAACTTAAGAAAACTTGGTATAATTTCATTCCATAAA
>CAYXLQ010000009.1:27415-30646 GCA_964465775.1 uncultured Clostridiaceae bacterium | reverse complement strand
TAAAGTAAAAATAGACGTTAAAGATGGGAAGGTAAAAATAGAGAAAATCTAATGCAATTACCCATGCAACTAATAGTGAAAAAAGCTATGCTAAGTATAAAAAGCATAGCTTTTTTACATAATAAGTAAAATACTGTAAAATGAGAGAATTAAGTTAATATAATATTATAAGAAAAACATATTTACTCTTGATATATTATGCTAATATAGGATAAAATTAAACTTGAATATAACAAATGAAAGGGGGAAATAAAATGAACAAAAAGAATATGATATATATAATTATATCTTTTTTACTTGTTTTTATATTTATAACAGTTTTAATAATAAGTAATAAAGCAAATAAAGTTAATGATAATCCAAACACAAAGATAGTTAATAATAAAGCGACTAATATTGTATCTGTGGAGGAAGTAGAGTTTAGAAACATAACAAAAACATATAATTCCGGCATAACAACTATAAAAGCAACAATATATAATAATTCAGATACAGTTAAAAATATAAAAATAAAGATAATCTTAAAAGATGATAATGGTAAGGAAGTTGCAAATATGATGCAAAGTTTAGAAAACCTAGAACCAAAAAGAGAAAAAGTATTATCTACAGGTATAGGTGGAGACTATACTCACATAAAAGATATTAAATTTGAAGTAGTAGATTAAAGGAGATAAATATAAATGAAGAAAACAACAATAATAGTCATACTGATAATACTGATAATATTAATATTATCAGTAACATTTAAAAAAGAAGATAAAGAAGTAAGTGCAGGAGTTTTTAATTCATTAGAAGAGCTGTTTCCATTAAAGAGTACAAGGATAAAATGCAGGTTGGACGGAAAAGAGCATAAAGTAAGGGTAGTAAGTGTAAAAAAAGATAATGAAAAAACAGTTGTAGTTACAGAAAGAAAAGAGAAGTCGGCTAGCGATGAAATAACAATTAGGATGACTTATGATATATATTCAGATAGGGTAGTTGAATCAGGTAAACATATAATAAAAGGAAAAGAAGTATCTACAATATATCCATTAGAAATAATAAAGGGCCAAATATCATTAGGTTCGTCATGGACTAGTGCAGATGGCTTAATAAATAGTAAAATAACAAAAATAGAAGGAAAAAAAATAACAATAGAATCTGTTAGAAAAACAGAAGTGTATGAAGAAGGAAGAAAAACACCAATAATTAAATCAACAGTTGAAACAAGAGTATATGAAAAAGGAAAAGGGATAATAGAATATAACACAGTAATAAAATAATGTATAAGAAGGAGAAGAACATGAAAAAAACAACAATAATTTTAAGTATAATAGCAGTTATAGCAGCAGTCATAATTACTGTAAATATTTTTAAAAAAGATAGTAAGGATAAAGAAACTAGCAAAAACTATATAGAAAATAAAGATGGAACAAAAGTAAATACTAGTGAAGATATAAAAAAAGATAAGGAAGTAGAAGGAATAAAAATACAAAAGCAATCTTTAATATATTCTAATGGCTCCTCAAAACTTATATCAAACATAACAAATACAACAAGTGAAACAAAAACAGTAAGTTTTAAAATATTTTTTATAGATGAAACAGGACAAGTAATAATAGAAGCACTAGGCTATGTAGGAAACGTAATGCCAGGAGAAACAAGACAGCTCGATTCAGAAATAACAACTGATGTTTCTAATGCAAAAGATGTAAAGTATGAAGTTATAAAATAAGAGTAAGGTAAACAGCAGATATATGAAAATTGAAGGAGGAAGTAAGTTGAAAAAGGGCATTTCATTAATAACGGTAGTACTAACAATAGTAATAATGCTAATAATAGCAACAGTAGTAGTTTTAAGTATAAATGGTTCTGGAATCATAGATAAAAGTAAAAAGGCTAAATTTATAAATGATTTTAAAATAGTAGAAGAAGGAGTTAGTCTATACACAGCAAATAACTTAGATAGTATGTTAGAAGGAGGGCAAAGAAGCTTACCATTAAAAGACAAACTAACAATAAATGATAAGGATGCACTATCTTCAGAAGTACCAACGCTGAAAGTAAAAGTAGAAGAATTAACAGGAAAAGATATAAATGCAGTGGACTTATACTGGATAGATTTAAATAAAGCAGGAATAAGCAATATAAGTAAAGAAAAAGAAGAAACAGGATATCTAATAGATATAGAAGCAAATCAGATATATGACTACAAGGGAGCAACCTTTGAAAAACAAAGATGGCATACTCTAGATGGAGGAGTAGAAGATATAGAAGGACTTGTAGATATCCCACAGGAAATGTGGGACGGATACATAACCTTAACGTTATACTATCCAGCAGGTTCAACAGATAAAGAGTGGCGCTTAGGAACAGAAGGTGAACTAAGAAATGATCCGCTTCTAATGTGGCAAAAATATACAGGTTCAATAACAATACCAATGGATAGAGTACAAGATGTATGGATAAGATATAAAATAAATAATGAAACAATAACTGTGCCACCAGCTGGAACATTGCTTGTGGATATAGAACCTGAAAAAACATCTGCTCAACTAGTAGAAAATCTAAAAGTAAAAATAACTTATGATGAAGAAGCAGAAATAAAAGAATATAGAGTTGGAAATAGTGGATGGCTAATATATGAAGGAGAGTTTACAGTAACAGAAAATGCAATAATAGAAGCAAGAGCAGTAAAATATGAGAAAGTATATGACCAATCAGGAACACTAATTACAACAGTAGAACATAGAGGAAAAGATTTAGTATATATAAATAATATAGGAGTGGAAGAATCAGACCTAGCAAAACCCACAATAACAAGACAAGATGCAGAAACAGAAAATGAAGTGGCAAAGGTTAAAATAGATTATCCAGAAAATGCGGAAAGAAAGATATATAAAATAAACTATGGAATAGAACAAACATATACAGATAGAATATCAATAGAAACATATGGAACACATGTAATAGCATATTACTATGATGCAACAGGAAAAAGATCAAAAGCAGATAGTATAGTAATAAACAAAACAATAACAGGAGCAGAACCATATGAACCAATAAAACCAGGAGATGAAGCAACAATACCATCACTACCAACAGATCCATCACCAGGTGGAATAATATATACAAGAGAAAAAGCACCAGACATAAATGTAAATCCACCATCAAATCTTGTAACAGAAGTAGAAGTATCATTAGCACTACCTGCAAATGCAAAAGATGGGTATATAAAGATAGGTAGATATG
>CAYXLQ010000009.1:24308-27315 GCA_964465775.1 uncultured Clostridiaceae bacterium | reverse complement strand
TCATTAGCACTACCTGCAAATGCAAAAGATGGGTATATAAAGATAGGTAGATATGGTAACTATGAAAAATATGAATCACCAATAGTAGTTAGAGAAAATACAGATGTATATGCATACTACATAACATATAATGGGGAAAAATCAGAAACAGGACATAAAAGAATAGTAAATATAAAAAGTACAAATAAACCATATATGTATATAAATGCATCACCATATCCATATACAGGCTCATATGGGGCAAAAGAAGTAACAGTAAATATAGTAAGTAACTCGGCAGATAAAGTGGAATATAGTGAAGATGGAGTAGAATGGAAACCATATACAGCACCATTTGTAGTAAAAGAAAATAAAAGAATATATGCACTTGCAACAAATGAGTATGGAACAACAGAAGATACACTGGATATAACTAATATAGGAACAAAACCATCAAGTAAAAAAGAAACATTAGGGGTAAATATAAATGTAAACCCAGAACCACTATTAACCACTACTGCAGTATCAAAAGTAATGGTAACAATAGAGTATGATGAAAAGGCAGATAAAAAGACATATAAAATAGGTATAAATGGAAATATACAGGAATATACAGGACCATTTGAAGTAACTAAAAATAGTACAATATATGCATATGCAAAATCAGAAAAGGGTGCAGGTCAAGATGTAAAACTAATAGATAATATAGTAGATGGTATAGCTGTGCCAACGATAACACAAAAACCAAAAAACACTATACAAGCAAGTACAGTAAACATTACAATAAAATATGATAAGAATGCAACAATAAAAAGATATAGTGTAAATGGAGGGCAACTAAAAGACTATACAGGACCATTTGATGTAACAGAAAATGGAGAAATATATGCATATAGTGAAAACGCTAAAGGACAAAAAGCAGAGAGTACATTAAAAATAACAAGTGTGCCACCAAAACCTCCAGTATTAGTACTAGATAAAGGAGACTACTATATATTAAAATTAAACTATCCAAAAGATGCTAGAAATCCAGAATATAAATGGCAGGAAAATGGAGAATGGAAAGACTATAAAGAAGCAGGAATATTACTAATAAAACCACAACATAAAGATGAAGTAATAAAAAATGGAACATTAGTAAAAATAGAGGATGAAACAGGAAAAGAAGTAACGTTCCAAGGAGATTATTACCTAATAGACGTACCAATCTCAGAAGTATTAGAAAATATATCTATGAGATGGAGTAGAACAGCACCACAAATACCACAAATATTCTTAAATCCAGAAACACCAACAAAAACACTAAAAGCAAATATACTATACGATAATAGTATGGTGAAAAAAGAATATAAAATAGTAGACCCAGAAGGAACATCTACAGGGTGGAAAGAATATACAGGAGAAATAACCATAAATAGAAATAATACAATAGTATATGCTAGAGGGATGGATGAAGCAGAAGTATGGTCACAAGAAGGTATACGTAAAATAGTAAATATAGATGAAATACAACCAGAAATAAATATAACAGCAGACTTAGAAGGTGCCTCTCAAAAGGTATTAATAAAAGTAAATGTAACAGATGATGTAGAAGTAGGAAAGGTAAAATGGTCAGCAGGGACAAGAGGAGAAAGTTACTTCGAATCAGGAGGAAGCGAAATTCAAAATGACTCAATTGTAACAATAACAGAAAATGGATATTATACATTCTATGCAGAAGATAAGGTAGGGAATAAACAAGTATATACATTAAACATAGTAAATATAGACTTAATACCACCAGCAATAAAAATAGATGTAAATCCAGAGACTGAGGTAGGAACAACAGCACAGGTAACAATAGATTATGGAGATGCAACAACAAAGCAATATAAAGTGGGAACAAGTAACGGAACATGGACAAATTACACAAATGCATTTACAATCTCATCATATACAATACTAACAAACAACTGGCAGAATGTAGATAAAACAGTAACAATATATGCAAAGGGAAAAGACAGTGCAGGAAATGAAACGACAGTAGAGAAGAAGATAGTAAGCTTAGACTTAGATATGCCAGAAGCGCCAGTAGTAACAACGAATTCAGGATATCCAACCTTAGCATCATATGGAGTATTGTATGACAAAACAACAACAATAACGTATGATAAGAGAAATGACGTAAATAACTACTATAGTATAGATAATGGGGCAACATGGAAGCTGTATACCGGGCAGTTTGAGATGGCAACAGGGACAGTAATAGCAAAGAGTGTAAAGAAAGGAACAGGACTAGAAAGAGTAGTAAACAAAAACATATCTATGCCAGCAGATGCAATAGGAGCATTAGCATATGATGGAAACAACAATACCTGCCATGTAGTGGGAGGAACTCAAATGCAGTATATTAATATAGATAGTAGTATGCAGGGTAAAAATGTAAGAATAAAAGCAAATATGATAGGAACGCAGCATCATACAATAGCATTTATAAATAGTGCAGGGCAAGCTATAATAACATATACCACTACAAATGGAATTACCGCAACGCTTGATAAATTGTTACCAATACCAACAGGAGCAGTTAAAATAAAATTCTATGGAGGACAATCAAGTGCAAAATACGAAGTATACGAAATACAACCCTCTAATGAACCAATATTTAGTGCAACAAATGGATATATGTTGTTACATGCAGACCCAACGAAAGAGATAAAGAGTCCATATCAAATGGTGACAATAAATTATTTCCCGACAAGTGTACAAAGACTATATAGAATAGGAGAAACCGGAGAATGGTTAAATTACGCAGACCAGCAAGTCAAAGTAAATCAAGGTCAAACAATATATGCCAAAGGAATAGATCAACATGGAAATGATACAAGGATAATACCGCAGCATACTGTAAATGTAACAGATGCAATAGGATCATTAGCAGCTGATGGAAATGATAATACCTGCCATGTAGTGGGAGGAACTCAAACACATTACATTAATATAGATAGTAGTATGCAGGGTAAAAATGTAAGAATAAAAGCAAATATGA
>CAYXLQ010000009.1:21054-24208 GCA_964465775.1 uncultured Clostridiaceae bacterium | reverse complement strand
AAAGAGTCCATATCAAATGGTGACAATAAATTATTTCCCGACAAGTGTACAAAGATTATATAAAATAGGAGGAACAGGAGAATGGTTAAGTTATAAAGATCAACCTGTAAAAGTAAATCAAGGTCAAACAATATATGCTAAAGGAATAGATCAACATGGAAATGAAACGAGAGTAATATCGCAGCATATTGCAAGTGTCGGGGATGCAATAGGAGCAGCTGCATATGATGGAGATAATAACACATATCATATTATTAATGAAAAACAAACACACTATATTAATATAGATAGTAGCATGCAGGGGAAAAATGTAAAAATAAAAGTGGTTGCAAAAGGAACTCGTCATCATAAAATACTTTTTATAAATAGTGTAGGGCAAACAATAATTGAATATAGTCCTGTTTCAGGAGTAGATGAGAGAATATTGAACATACCAGCTCAAGCGGTTAGAATAGCAATTGCAGCGGGGATACAGTCAGGAGCAATATATGAAATCTATGAATTCAAACCTATAATTTAGTATACAAGTATAAAATAAAAGCTATTGAATTTAATATAATATTATAAAATTATCTAAAATACTTGCATAATACACACGCAAAGGGTATAATACTAATATCAATAAACGTAAAACTTAAGTGAGAGGGCGGCATGTCCTCTCACTTAAATATATACAGATAAAAAAGTATTATAATAGAAAAGGGGGAAGATGTATGTCCCAAAAATTAGACATGATAGAAAATAAAATAAACGAAGATGCTATAAAGTTGGGTGTTGAAATTGAATATACTGAGCTTGTAAAAGAAGGTGGGAATAACATATATAGAATAGTTATTGATAAGCCAGGAACAGGAGTATCAATTGAAGATTGTGAGGCTTTAAGTAAAGCAGTAGAAGATAAAGTAGATAATCTTATAAAGGTAGATGGATATATTTTAGAAGTTTCATCTGCAGGTATAGAAAAAAAGTTAAAAAACATTAAGCTTTATAAAAAATATAAAGGAAATAAAATAAGAGTAAAGTTATTTAAAAAAATTAATGAAAAGAAAGAAATAATAGGAATATTAGAAGAAGTACTAGAAAATGCTATCGTTATAAACAGTGATAATAACAAGTATGAAATAACTATAAAAGATATTGCGGATGCAAATACTGTATATGATTTTGGAGGGAATTAAAAAATGAGAGTAGAAAAAGTAAATGCAAAGGAACTATTACAAGCATTAGATGAATTACAAAAGGATAGAGGAATCACAAAAGAATATATGATAGAATCTTTAAAAATGGCATTAGAAGCTGCTTATAAGAAAAATTATGAGACAAATGAAGAAGTAAACGTAGACATAGATGAAGAAACAGGAAGTATAAAAGTATATGCAGTTAAAAAAATAGTTGCGAATGTTGAAGATAAAGATATAGAAATATCAATTGATGATGCTAAAGAAATATCAAAAAGAGCAAAACTTGGGAATGATATTAAAATAGAAGTAACACCAAAAAACTTTGGTAGAATTGCGGCATCTGCAGGGAAACAAATTATCATTCAGAGGGTAAGAGAAGCAGAAAAAGATTTAATAATGACTCAATATAGTGATAAACAAGGTGAAATTGTAGTAGGTGTTGTTCAAAGAACTGATAAAATAGGGATGATAATTGATTTAGGAAAAGTAGAAGCAATCATTCCAGCTAAAGAATTAGTCCCAACCGAAATATATGAATCGCATCAAAGAATAAAGGCATTTGTTTTAAGCGTTGAAGATTCAGGGCGATTTGGACCACAAGTAATTTTATCTCGTAGATCACCAAATTTTGTTAGAAAGTTATTTGAACTTGAAGTTCCTGAAATAGAAGAAGGACTTGTAGAGGTAAGAGCAGTAGCAAGAGAAGCAGGATTTAGAACTAAGATAGCAGTATGGTCGAACGATGAGAACGTAGATCCAGTAGGTGCTTGTATTGGTAAGAAAGGCATTAGAAAGAATGCTATATCAGAAGAGCTATTAGGTGAAAAGATAGATATCATACCATATACAGATGATTTACCAAGCTTTATAGTGAATGCTTTATCACCTGCACAAGTATTAGCAATAGATTTAAACGAAGAAGAGAATATTGCAACAATAGTTGTACCGGACGACAAGTTTGCACTAGCTATTGGAGCAAGAGGACAGAATGTTAAACTTGCAGCAATTCTTACTGGGTGGAAAATCGATATTAAGAAATTATCAGATGTTGAAAATCAAATTATAGAATAGAACATAAATAATGGGAGGACGTATTTAATGAAATTTACTAGAATGTGTGTTGCGTGTAGAAAAAGGGAAAATAAAAATAACTTATTAAGGTTTGTGCCATATAACGAAGAAGTAATTCTAGACAAGGAACAAAAAATAAATGCACGAGGGATATATTTGTGTAAAGATAAAAAATGTGTCTTAAGACTCTTGAAAACAAAAGATATAAAAAAAGTTACAAAAGGAAAAATAAATGAAAAAAATCTTATAAAAACAATAAATGAATTGGAGGATATGTAAATTGGGAAAAATAAAAGTACATGAAATAGCTAAAACTATGGGAATTGGAACAAGTGAGGTAATAGAAAATTTGAAAAATATGGGAATAGAAGTGAAAAGCCATATGTCTTCTGTTGAAAAAGACGTGGCTGATAAATTAACAGGTGAAAAAGATAAAAAGGTTCCTGTAAAAGAAGAAAATAAAAAAGAAGCATCCCAAAAAGATAACAATCCTCACATTATTCGTAGAAAAGTAAAAGTAATTAGTACAGATGAAAAAGGTAATGAGATAGAAAATATTACTACGAAATCTGGAAATACTATTGAGAGAAAAAGTGTTGTTCATAAAAAAGAACCTCAAAAAAACAGTTATAGTAAAGAGGGGCTTGGCGTCGTAAGATCAAATTATTCAAAGAACAATTATGGTGGTTATAAAAATCAAAACATGTCATCATCGATAGTGGTAACTAGAAATGGTAAACCTGTTGAACCTATTAAAGCGGCGGAGGAAGCAAAAACAGAAGAAAGTGTAATTGAAAGAAGAGAAAGAAGACCATACAATAATAACAACCAAGGAGAAAGAAGACCGTACAATAATAACAACCAAGGAGAAAGAAGACCATACAATAATAACAACCAAGGAG
>CAYXLQ010000009.1:0-20954 GCA_964465775.1 uncultured Clostridiaceae bacterium | reverse complement strand
AAGGAGAAAGAAGACCGTACAATAATAACAACCAAGGAGAAAGAAGACCATACAACAATAATAACCAGGGTGAAAGAAGACCATACAATAATAACAACCAAGGAGAAAGAAGACCATACAATAATAACAACCAAGGAGAAAGAAGACCATACAATAATAACAACCAAGGAGAAAGAAGACCATACAACAATAACAACCAAGGTGAAAGAAGACCATACAACAATAATAACCAAGGTGAAAGAAGACCGTACAACAATAACAACCAGGGTGAAAGAAGACCATATGGTGACAATAGAAATGAAACAAATGCTACTTCATATAAAATTAATCAATATATTAAAGAAGTAAGCCAAACTCCAATTATGGAAAAAGAGACAAGAGACTATACAAGTAATGTTTTATTTGATAAAAGAAAAAAACCAACAGATAAGATTACAGAAACTAAAAAAGAAAAATTAAATAAAAATCAAATGAGAGAGGCTGATACTAGAATAGACTTTAATATGTTTAGAGGGCTAGAAGTAGATTCTTCATCTGATGGAATCATGGAGTTTTATGATAGAGGAACAAATGCGAGCAGAAAATATGGTTCTAAAAAAAGAAAAAAAAGACCTACTCAAATGAACAAAACTAAGATTATTCCTCTTACAGAAGTAAAATTAAGTGATGTAATGACAGTTAAAGAATTTGCAGAAGCTGTAAAAACCCAAGCTTCAGAAATAATTAAAAAGTTATTTAAACTTGGAATAATGGCTACAGTAAATCAAGAAATTGATTTTGATACAGCATATTTAATAGCTTCAGAAATGGGGATAAATGCAACTAAACAAGTTGTAGTAACAGAAGAAGATTTACTTTTTGATGATAGTGAAGATGATGAAAAAGATATGATTACAAGACCACCAATAGTAACAGTAATGGGGCACGTTGATCATGGTAAAACATCTCTACTTGATTACATTAGACATGAAAGTGTAGTTACTGGTGAAGCAGGCGGAATAACCCAACATATAGGAGCTTATAAAATAACAACGAATGGAAAAGAAGTAACATTCTTAGATACACCAGGACATGAGGCATTTACTGAAATGAGAGCAAGAGGGGCACAAGTGACGGATATAGCAATTATTGTTGTAGCAGCAGATGATGGAATAAAACCTCAAACATTAGAAGCTATAAATCATGCTAAAGCAGCAGAAGTTTCTATTATAGTTGCAATAAATAAAATTGATAAACCTGCAGCTAACATTGATAGAGTAAAACAAGAATTATTAGAAGCGGAACTTGTTCCTGAAGAATGGGGAGGAGATACCATAATAGTACCGGTATCTGCGCATACAGGAGAGGGAATAGATGAACTTCTTGAAATGATATTGCTTGTATCAGAAGTAAAAGATTTTAAAGCAAACCCTAAAAAGCAAGCTAAAGGAACAGTTATAGAGGCGAGACTTGACAAAAGCAAAGGAACAATAGCATCTGTACTAGTACAAAGAGGAACACTTAACATGGGCGATACTATTGTTGTTGGCGAGATGATAGGAAAAGTTCGTAGTATGACAAATGACAGGGGAGAAAAAGTTAAAAAGGCTGGTCCTTCAACACCTGTAGAAATATTGGGATTACCAACAGTACCACAAACAGGAGATACTTTTTACGAAGTTAAGGATGAAAAAACTGCAAATAAATTAATAGATAAGAGAAAAGCATTAGGTAGAAATAAACTTATAAAACAAGGATGCGAACTTACTTTAGATGACTTGTTTACACAAATTAAAGATTGTAATATTAAAGAATTAAATATAATAATTAAAGCAGACGTACAAGGTTCAGTTGAAGCTATAAAAGATTCTCTTATAAAATTATCAAATGAAGAAGTTAGAGTTAGAATTATTCATGGAGCTGCTGGCGGAATTAATGAATCAGATGTAACACTTGCAAAAGTATCTAATGCGATTATAATTGGATTTAATGTTAGACCAGATTTCCTTGCAGCAAGTCTTGCTGACAAAGAAAAGGTAGATTTAAGATTATATAATATTATATATGATGCAATTGATGATGTTGAAAAAGCATTGAAAGGTCTAAAGGCACCTAAGTATAAAGAAGTAAAACTTGGAGAGGCAGAAGTAAGAGCAGTATTTAAAGCAACAAACATCGGAACGATTGCAGGTTCATATATAACTTCTGGTAAACTTGTTAGGAATGCATTAGTTAGAATAATAAGAGATTCTAAAGTAGTTCATGATGGAAAGATAGAATCAATTAAAAGGGAAAAAGATGATGTTAAAGAAATAGCTGAAGGATATGAATGCGGAATAAAAATAGAAAAGTTTAGTGATATTAAGGAGTTAGACATATTAGAATGTTATGAAATGCAAGAAGAGGAGTGATCAAATATGAATAAATTAGGACGTATAGAAGAAGATATAAAATATTATCTGAATAAAATATTAACAGAAAAAGTTAAAAATCCCAATGTAGATGGAATGATAAGTATTACAAAGGTTAATGTAACGAAAGATTTAAAATATGCTAAGGTTTTTCTTAGCATATTTGGGGCTAAAAATAGCAATAGTGTACTAAAAGAGATAGAAAAATCTAAGGGATATATAAAAAGAGAATTAGGTTTAGTTCTGAAGGCTAGAAATATTCCTGAATTAGTATTTGAAATGGATACATCTATGGAATATGGTTCTAGAATGAATGAGATAATTGAAAATCTGAATATAACAAAAGAAACAGAAGAATAGAAATGGAAGTGTATACATATGGAAGAAAACTATAATAAAGCCATGGAACTTATTAAAAATAGTAATACTATATATATAGTATCTCATATAGTTCCAGATGGAGATGCAATTGGTAGCTCATATGCAATGTATCATATGATAAAAAATTTAGATAAAAACAAAAAAGTAGAAGTACTTATGCCAAGATATGCAGATAGATTTGAATTTTTAGGTGATGTTAAAAATTCAAAGTCTTATATAGAAGAAGATGAAATAGATCTTTTAATATGTGTTGACGCATCAGCATATGAAAGAATTGCAATACTTCCAGCAGAAACTAAAAAACCTAAAAAAACACTTGTAATAGATCATCATGCAGTTATTGGGGATGTAAAAGCAGATGTTAAAATAATAGATAACGAATCTCCTGCGACTTGTGAAATAATTTATGAGTTTTTAGAAAATCAAAATATTAAAATAACGAAAGATATAGCAAAATATATATATATGGGAATTTTAACAGACACAGGAAGCTTTAATTATAAAAGAACTACACCAAAAACTCACAGGATTGTCGCAAATCTAATTGAAACAGGGATTGATTTTGAACATATTTGTATTATGATTAATGATACAATAAAAGAAGGAAAATTAAAACTTATTGGAAGAGCAATAGAAAATATGCAAAGCTTTTATAATGGAAAAGTAAGATACGCAAAGGTAGAATGGAAAGACATAGATGCTTTTGGGCTTACAGAAGAAGAAGCTGATGGTGTAACTAATAATATAAGATCAGTAAGTGGAACAGAAGTTGCAATATATGTAAGAGGTCTCCCAAATGGAGATTATAAAGTAAGTCTTCGTTCTAAATATAATATGAATGTATCAGAAGTTGCAGCATCTTATGATGGCGGTGGTCACATAAAGGCAGCGGGATTTACTATAGATGAGAAGGTAGATGAAGTAATGAAAGAAGTAATAGAAGTAATAGGAGTGAAACTATCAAATTGAAAGTAACAGGAATTCTAAATATAAACAAACCTGCAGGAATCACATCTTATGATGTGGTTGATGTTGTAAAAAAAATATTTGACGGTTCAAAAATTGGACATACTGGCACATTAGATCCGATAGCTACCGGAGTTCTTCCAATTATAATTGGAGATGCCACGAAATTATCAAATGAACTAATGGGAGAGGACAAGATATATAGAGTTAAGTTACTTCTTGGAGTTGAAACAAATACTTACGATATAACCGGAAGAATTGTGTTTGCATCAGTTATAAAAAACGATGAAATATATATTAGAGAAAGAATAAAAAGATTTATTGGAGTTCAAGAGCAAACACCACCTCAATATAGTGCAATAAAAGTAGATGGAAAGAGGGCATATGAATACGCTAGAGAGGGAAAAATAGTAGCACTTAAACCAAGAAACATAGAAATATATAATATTGATAATATAGCAGTGGATTTAAGAAAAAGAGAAGTAATATTTGATGTGCACTGTACAAAAGGAACGTATATAAGAACACTTGTAAATGATATTGGTAAAAAGATAGGCTGTGGGGCAACAATGCTTGAACTTACAAGGTTGAAAAACGGCAATTTTGATATTAAAGATAGTGTAAATTTATATGAGTTTTTAAGAATGGAATATAAAGATATGTTAAGGAATGTAGTATCTATAGAAGAGTATTACAAAGAATTAAAGAAAATATCACTTAAAAAAGATGAATATTCAAAGTTCTTAAATGGTGTTAAAATTAATTTTGAAGAAACAGATAAGTTAGTTAGGGTGTATAATGGAAATAAATATTCTGGACTTGGTGAAATAAAAGACGGAAAACTAAAAAGATATGTTATAGAAAACGAATAAATAGAGATATGATGGATGTATAATCTTACCACTTCTCTATTTTTTTATTATTGTTAAATAATCGCTTCTTTGTATAAAACCAATCAAAAGAATATTTGTACTTGATAAAGTTTCTTAAATAGGGTAATATTAAATAACAAACATATTTAATATAGTATTAGAGGTGAACATTAATGAAAAACAATAAACAAAGAGGTATAAGTTTAATAGTACTAGTAATAACAATAATAGTGATGATAACTTTAGCAGGAGTAATAATGTTATCTTTAAATGAAAGTGGTATTATAGGAAAAACAGAAAAAGCAGTTTTTATGAATGACTTAAAAGCTATGGAAACTGAATTAAGCCTATATTTATCAAATCAATTATTAAAAGATACAAACTTTGATAAAAACACATTAAACAAAGTAGGAAATGAAGTATTAGATATTTTCCCTAATATGTCTAAAAACTATATAGGAAAAGTAGAAATATATAATGGCAAGTTGATCTTCTCAAATGGGAAAAACAATGAAAATGAATGGGCAGAAGAACTAGGGTATAAGATTGATAAATTATTGGAAGCAAAAGAAGTGTTAACCGTAGAAAATACTATCGCTTCAAAAATAAATGATATAAAAATATATGGTAAAACTGAACAAGCAGGGGAAGCAACTGTAACAAATCCTGTAGAAATAAATAGTGTAGGTCAAAATAAAAAAGTTAGTTTATACGTAACAGAAAACCTAATTAAAAATGGATTTGGAGAATTGGGGGATAACACCAATTTTAATAGTTTAAGTATAGATAAGGAAAATAAAAAGTTGGGATATTTATCCTTTTTAAAATCGAATTCGAGTTATATTCAAACATTAAGCCAAGATGAATATATACCGGTAGATGTAAACAAAGAATATACAATGTCTGCACAAATAAAATCAAGCAACGATCAAGCAAACTATTATATGGGATATAAGAGCTATGACATTGATAAGAAAGAGATTATTAGTAATAACTATACATATTTACCTAATACTCTTACAACACTTGCAGAAGACTTAAATAATGGTGATACGGTAGTAAAATTAACCAACATTTCTGGATGGAATGATACAACAACAGCGTTTTTTAGTTTGGGATTTATATTTTGGAATTATGTAGATTCTACAGGATATCAATATCCAGAATTAACATATAGTAAAAATGTTTATTATAACTTATTTGAAAATACGAGCATAAACAAGAATAATAATACTATAACTTTAAAAGAACCATGGAATAAGGGGAAAATACCAAAAGGAACAAAATTATCCCAACCTAATCAAGGAACAACTTTTAGTTATTTGTTAATGACATATGTAAATGTAGGTACAGATTGGATTTTTAGATCATCAAATGTAACTGGGCTAATTAAAAATGGTGATAACTTTGAACCAAAAAAATTTAGACCAGGTACTAAATATATAAAGATGACAATATTTAATAATTTTAATGATATCCCTAACACAACAACATGGTATTCATCACTAAGGTTTTCAGAAAAAGATAAATATGAAATAAAATATGATATAGATTTAAATGGTCATGAACCATTAAGAAGCTTACCAGATGGAACGGCTGATTATATAGATTTCAAGAAAGGAAAAATAATAAGGAAAGTAGGTAAAGGAACTTTTTCAGGTGGAGGTTTTTTACATAGCGAGGAGATGTATTATAGTGGTAACAACATAGCTCTTATTATTTACACACCAAGTGATATGGATGTATCAGGAAAATACCCAATTATGAGTAATAGATTTACATATCAAAAAGAACAATATACTAATCGAGCAAATAAGTTTGGTGTTGAAGATAAATATAACGCAATTTGGTTTTGGTTTAAAGCGAGTGATGTTGGTGTAATTGAAACAGATGATAAAGAAACAAGATTGACTAAAATAAGAGAATATATAAAAACAAGACCAGTTGAATACACATATAAGCTAAAGAAGCCAGTAGAAGAGGATATAGTAGTACCAACTGTATATTCGTTAGATGGCAACACGACATTAACAAGTAATGATGAAATAATGCCATTAATATCAGCAAGAATTAGAGTGAAATAGTTTTAATGTCTTCTAAAACAACACGAAGGCTTTACTTTCTAGCAAAGATGTGGTATAATTTGACATAAGTTGAGCTTCTAAATCCAACTAATAATTTAGAAAGGAGAACTACTTATGTGTAAACATTGTGGTGGAAAACTTAAACAAGGCAGTCGTGTTTGCCCGTGGTGTGGCAAAGCTAACTAAAAGAACTATAAAACAAGCTGAATTTTTTCAGCTTGTTTTATTAGCTATCATATAAACAACTAGTAAACGAAGGTTATAAAATGGTAAATGATATAAAACAAAAAAGTAAGAACATAACAATATATCTACTAAATAAATTTAAATCATGAAAACCTATTATACTATATTTTAAGTTTATTAAAAGATGGTTATTATTTACTGTTTCTTCGCCTATGGACAAAAGCAGGAATATATAGTAAAATGTTTAGAGATTTATGGAGATTAATAAATGTTTATAAAAAATGATAATGAATTTATATGTCAAAATTGTAATGAAAAAGTAGAAAAGTTAAAATATACATCAAGGGATCATTGTAACCATTGTTTATATTCTTTACATGTTGATATAAATCCTGGGGATAGGCAAAATGAATGTAAAGGATTACTTGAGCCAGTGAACATTTTGATGAATTCTAAAAAAGGAAAACAGATTATATATAGATGTAATAATTGTAATAGTGAAGTAAAAAACATAGTTGCAGAGGATGATAAAGCAGAAGAAATATATAAAATAGTAGAGAAGTACGCGAAAGGAAGTATATAAATGGAAAAGTTTAAACTAGAAATAGCAGAAGGCATAGCAGAAATATTAGAAAAGGATACAAATGAAATAATAGAAGCAATAGAAAAACCAAAAGATGAAAAGATGGGGGATTTTGCATATCCATGTTTTAGACTTTCAAAAGAGCTTAAAAAGTCACCTGTTCAAATTGCAGAAGAAATAAAAGAAAAGTTTGTTGTTACGGAAAATATCGAAAAAATAGAAGTTGTTTCAGGATACTTAAACTTTTTTATTAACACTCGAAAAGTTGTAAAAAATATTATGTCTGAAATAATGGAAAAAAAAGAATCCTATTTAGAATCAATAGAAGGAACAGGGAAAAATGTTTGTATTGATTATTCAGCACCTAATATTGCTAAACCATTTCATATTGGGCATTTGAGATCTACAGTAATAGGTAAAGCGATATACAATATATATAAAAAACTAGGATATAATGTAATAGGAATAAATTATCTAGGTGATTTTGGAACTCAATTTGGTTTAGTAATTGAAGGATATAAAAGGTGGGGTAAAGAATATAATTTAGAAAAAGACCCTATAAAATGCTTAGTAGAGATATATGTAAGAACCAATGAAGCTGCTAAAGAAGATGAAACAATTAAAGAAAATGCAAGGGCAAATTTTAAGGCGTTAGAAAAAGGAGAAGCAGAAGTTACTGAGATGTGGGAAAGATTTAGGGAACTTAGCTTAAAAGAATACGAAAGAATCTATAATGTATTAGATGTTACTTTTGATTCATACAACGGAGAAGCATATTACAATGATAAAATGGATGAAGTAGTAGATATTCTTAAAGAAAAGAATGTTATGGTAGAAAGTGAAGGCGCGATGGTTGTTGAACTTGAAGGACATGAAATGCCATGTATGATACTTAAATCAAATGGTTCTACCACATATACTACACGAGATTTAGCAGCAGCACTAGATAGAAAAAGAGTATATGATTTTGATAAAAGTATATATGTAACCTCATATGAACAAATATTGCATTTTACTCAAATGTTTAAAGTTGCAGATCATATAGTTGGAGAAAAATATGCAAGAAAAATGGTACATGTACCTTTTGGAATGGTGCTTGGAAAAGGTGGTAAAAAGATATCAACAAGGGGAGGCGCAAATGCCACACTTGAAGACATATTAAATGAAGCAATAGTTAAATCTAAAGAAATATTAGAAGAAAAGGGAAAAGCACTTGATAATATAGATGAAATATCAAGAATGATAGGTGTAGGAGCTATAATATTTAATGATTTAAAAAATAACAGAATTAAAGATGAAATCTTCAATTTAGAAGATATGCTAAAATTTGAAGGAGAGACAGGTCCTTATGTTCAATATATGTATGTAAGAACTAAGAGTATATTAGAAAAATCTAAAGTAAACGAAGAAGACTATAAATCAACTAATTTAATGTTCGAATTACTTAAAGAGAAAGAGGAAATAACACTTATTAAAGAGTTAAGCAGGGTAAAAGAAGTAATAAAACAAGCAGCAAGTGAATATGAACCTTCACTTATAACGAGGTATGTTATTGATATTGCAAGTTTATTCTCTAAATACTATAATGAACATCAAATTATAATTGAGGATAAAGAATTAATGAAAGCTAGGCTTGCACTAGTATATGCTACAAATATGGTCATAAAAGAATGCTTAGAAATCCTTGGAATAAAATGTCCAGACAAGATGTAAATCAAAAAGTCATAAAAATTAAAAAAGCTTTTAAAACAGATAATGTTTTGAAAGCTTTTTTCATGCATATTAGACAAAATATTTAGAGTAATATACTTTTTTTTTACAAAAAAATATACAAGCTCAGTGGTAATATAACAATAGGGAGTGAATAGATATGGAAGAAATATTAAAGTATTTACCTCGTAAATTAATAGAAGAAATTAATATGTATATGGGTAATTCTAACATAAATGAAATTCGTATAAGGGTTAAAACAAATGTTATTTTGAGATTCGGTCAAAGAGAAATAAATATTAATTATATTCCATTAAAAGAGGATATATTAAATATACTTTTAGCTGTTTCTAAAAATTCAATTTATTCAATACAAAATGATATAAATAATGGCTTTTTAACGATTAAAGGTGGACATAGAGTAGGAGTTACAGGGGAAGTTATAATAGAGAATGGAAACATTAAAAATATAAAAAACATATCTTCAATGAATATTAGAGTAGCCAGAGAAATAAATGGAGCTGCTAACAAAATTATTAATATGGTTATAAGTGGTCGTAGAGTGAAAAATACATTAATAATATCACCACCTGGTTGTGGAAAGACTACAATTCTTAGAGATCTAATTAGACAAATAAGTAACATAGGAAGAAACGTTTCTTTAATAGATGAAAGAGGAGAGATAGCATCAATGTATGAAGGGTCTCCAATGTTAGATGTTGGAAAAAGAACTGATGTAATGTCCTTTTGTCCTAAGTATATGGGTATAAATTTAGTAACAAGGAGTATGGGACCGGAAGTTATAGCGACAGACGAAATAGGATCTAATAAAGATATAGAGGCTATAAAAGAAGCAGTACTTACAGGAGTTAGCCTATTATTCACAATGCATGGAAGAGATGTTAATGATATTAAAAAAAACAAGGAAATGATGGAAATGATTGATAATGGATATTTTGATGTCATTGTTTTTCTATCTAATAGAAATGGAGTAGGAACAATTGAAAGGATATTAAAAGGAAAGGAAGATTTAAATGTTTGTAGTTAAAATGGGAATAGCTGGAACTATAATATTAGTTTGTACAATACTAGGTATTAAAAAGTCAAAGAAATATGAGATAAGGGAACATATGATTCGGGGAAATTATAAGTACATTTAAAGCATTAGAAAGTGAGATTAAATATATGATGTCTTCTCTTCCAGATGCAATAGAGAGAATAAGGCAAGGACTTAATACAGATTTGAAACATACTTTAGGAGCAATATCAACAGATTTTTTATCAATGGAAGAGAGTAATACTTTAAATAAAAGAATACATGAAAATATATTTTCTATATATGAACTTAATGGATATGATAAAGAAATCATATATCAAGGTATAACAAGCCTTGGTAAAGGTGATGTAGAATCTCAAATAGGTATAATATCTAATTCTATAAATGTACTTTCAACTCAATTAAACGAAGCAACTGAAGAAAGAATTAAAAATCAAAAGTTATATAGGACTCTTGGAACTGCTATAGGTCTGATGATAGCAATAATATTTATATAGAAATTAGGGAGGGAATAATGGATATTGATATATTATTTAAGATAGCAGGGATAGGTATTTTAGTAGCAGTTCTTAATCAAGTATTAATAAAAGCAGGAAGGGAAGACCAAGCAATGATGACTACTATTACTGGACTTGTAATTGTTCTTGCAATAGTAATAAAAGAAATAAGTACTTTATTTAACACTGTAAGAACAGTATTTAAATTATAGGGGGATATGTATGGAGATATTAAAATTATCTGCATTTACAATAATTGCTTTAGTTTTAATAGTACTAGTTAAGAAACAAAGCAAAGAACTAGGAGTGACATTTAGCATATTTGTTACGGTTATTATTGCATCATATGGAATAATAAAACTCAACGACGTTATATCCCTTTTATATAATTTAATTGAAAATAGCGGCATTAATGCAAAATATTTAGAAGTAATATTAAAAGTTGTAGGAATTGCATACATAGTTGAACTTACAAAAGATGTCTGTGTAGATAGTGGAGAAAGTGCTTTAGGATCAAAAGTAGAAATTGCAGGTAAAATAGTTATTACCGCTATGACAATTCCAATAGTTATAGGTGTAATTGATGTAATAAATAAATTAATATAAATAGAGGAGATTATGAAAAAGATACTAATGATAATGTTTCTACTATTATTTTGCTTTCTTTTTAGAGAAACATGTTTAGGTGCAAATGTAATAATAGAAGAGACATCAAAAGGATTAAAAATAGGAGAATTGTTAGAACAATTAAAAGGATTTACTGAAGAATCTGAACTTGCAGGGGAACTTGAATTATCAAGCATTTCCCAAACATTGATGATGGGAAAGAGCAATGATTATAGCAATATTATAAAAAAAGCTATTAATATATTTACAAAAGAGATAGTAATGTCTATAAAAACTGCTATAGCAATATTGATTGTCGTGGTGATAATGGGAATAATAAATAGCTTAGAAATAGATAAGGGAAATTCAGCTTTTAAAATATCCAACCTTCTTTGTTTAATAATAATAATTACTATGTTAGCAAATACATATGTTGATGTAATTAAATCATATACAGGAACGATTAATATACTTTCCAGTATAATGCAAACTGTTTCACCGTTTTTAATGGTAGTACTTGTTGCAACAGGAGGAATTACTAGTAGTACTCTAATACAGCCTGCAATACTATTTATAGCAAGTTTGATTGGATTTTTAATAAACTATATAGTGATACCATTTACAACAATTTCAATAGTAATGAGTATGGTTTCTTCTCTTGGAACAACGGTTAGGCTAAACAAATTAGGAGAATTATTTTCGAAATCTAGTATTTGGATTACTGGAGTAGTCTTTGCATTATTTTTAAGTTTAATTAGTGTAAAAGGAACAATTACAACTTCAATAGATTCCACAGTTGTTAAAACCACTCAAACTGCCATCTCAAACCTGGTACCTGTTGTAGGAAAGTTTGTATCGGATAGTTTGGAAAGTATTATGGGAGCCACACAAGTTATAGGAAAAACAGGAGGAGTAATAGGAATCATAGTAATGATAGTTGCGTCTATAGTTCCTATACTTAAAATGATAATAATATTTACATCTCATAAGGTCTTATCAGCACTTACAGAAACAATAACAGACAATAAATCGGTTGTACAATGCATAGACAAGTTTGCCGAAGGATATAAAGTACTTTTAGGAGTATTAGTTCGGGGTCTTAGCACTATTTATAATGTCAACGGGGGTAATTATTAAATTGATGGGAAGTATAAAATAGGAGGAAAAACAATGAACGTTATTAAAGCTTTTGTGGAGCAAATGATATATATTTCAATTGTTGCAATATTAATAGAAATGATATTACCAAAAGGAAGAATTAAAAAATATGTACATATTATACTTTCATTATTTGTACTTTTAAATATAGTATCACCAATTATAAATGTAATAGCTGATAGTGATATAAATAAAACTATTGACAATGTAATTGCAACCGTTTCAGGTGATTTAGATATAAGCAATGTGAATATTGAAGAATACAATAGCTATAAAAACACAAAAGTAAATCAAACACTAAAAAGTTCATTGGAAAAAGATTTAAAAGCAAAACTTAAAGATGAAGGAGTAACACTAATTAATGTGGAAGTACAAATAGATGACAAATATATTTTCGATGAAATAAAAGTAAATATTGAAAACTTAGGACTTACTGGAGAAAAGAAAATTAATAAAATATCAGAAATAATAGAATTTGTAGCTAATGAATATGAAATAGAAGAAGGAAAAGTTAGAATAATTGAAGAGGGGTAAGCATATGAAAAAGTATTTAGAAACAATAACTAGTATGTTTTCAAAAGAAACAGATAAAAAAACCAAAACTCAAAATTTGATTTTTTTAGTAATATTATTGGTATTTTCTTTAATAGTAATAAATAATGTATTTAAAGAAGACACAGTAGAAACTATAAGCAAAAATAAAGAGAAAAATAATAAAAGTAGTAATAAAAATGAAAGTACAAACTATAATAGTACTGAGGAGAGCTTAAAAAATATTTTAGCAGAAATTTCAGGAATTAGTGATGTATCAGTAATGATTACATACGTTAGCAACGAAAAGATAACTCCTGTATATGATGTAAAGGAGGATACTACACTTGAAGAAGATAGTGATGGTAGCATATCTAAAACCAGTAAAAAATCAACAACAGAAAAGACAGTGGCTTATGAAGAAGTGGACGGTAAAAAAGTAGCAATTTTAGAAAGTAAAAGTAACCCAGAAGTAATTGGTGCAATTATAGTAGTAAAGGGATTAGATTCGGAGAAAGAATTAAAGATAAAAGAAGCATTATCAAAAACATTAAATATTCCTATACATAAGGTTGAAGTGTTTTCAAAATAAGGGAGTGAATGTATGAAAGTATTAAAAAGAAGTCAAATAGCAATTATATCATTATCACTTATGGTAATGATAGCAGGATATATTAATTATAAATATAATCCTGAAAGGGAAGAAAACTTAGGTCAAACATTATTTGTAAATAGTAAAGATGGGTTTATGTATAGTAATGTAAATATATATGATGAAGATAGTAATAAAGATGAAAATAAAAAATTAGAATCAGCTAATTTATATGATGAAAAAAACAAAAAACAATTAAGTAATTTTAGAGCAAATAGAAACAATATGTTTTCTGAACTCCAAGCTAATTATTCGGATGTCATAAGTGCAAATGCAACAAATGATGAACAAGTTAAAGAATATCAAGATAAATTAAATGAACTTATTAAAAACAAACATTTAATAACAATTGTAGAAGATATCATAAAATCTAAAGGAATTGATGATATAGTGATAGTTCCTACTAATGAAAATCTAAATGTTATTGTTGCAGATAAAGAAGAAATTACAAAAGATAAAATTGCAATGATTCAACAAATAATACAAGATGAACTTAAATTTCCAGCAAATAAAATAACAATATCAGTGCCATAAGAAAGGACTCTTAACAATACTATAATCTATAATAAGTTACAGTTTGTATGTTTGCTCTAAAAAACCTTAAAAAACGCTTGACAATGAAAAGCAGCTAATATATAATATATTGGCAATCAAAAAGATATTATCATGTATTGCAAAGCGCAGGCATGTTTAAATAGTTATTAAGGACTTAAGGAGGGAAAAACATATGGCACAACCAAAAAGAAGATGGTCAAAAGCAAGAACAGGTTTAAGACGTTCAACTTGGAAATTAGAGAATAAAACGTATGCAACATGCAATGATTGCGGAGAAACAATTCTTCCTCATAAAGCATGTCCAGCTTGTGGAAAGTACAATAAAAGACAAGTAGTTGAAATAAAAGAAAAGAAAGAAGCTTAAATATATAACTTCCTCACAGGGTTTTGTGAGGTTTTTATTATATAAGGGAGGAAAAGTAGCAAAGTGAAACAATATAAAAATATAAAAATAATATATGAAGATAACCATGTTTTAGTTGTTTTAAAGCCTGCTAAAATTCCTTCGCAACCTGATAAAACAAAAGATTTAGATATGCTTAGCATGCTAAAAGAGTATTTGAAAAAAGAATATAATAAAGCAGGAGAGGCATATTTAGGTTTAGTTCATCGTTTAGATAGAATGACAGAAGGATTAATGGTATTTGCTAAAACTTCTAAAGCAGCTTCAAGACTTTCTAAAAACATAAGAGAAGGTGATTTTAAAAAAAGATACCTAGCTTTAGTTTGTGGGAAAATCAATCAAAACAATGATACAATTAAAATAGAAGATTACTTAATAAAAGACGAAAAAAACAATGTGAGTAGAGTAATAAAAGAAAAAAATCCTAAAGCAAAGCTTGCAAAGTTATCATATAAGGTTATTAATAACACTAAAATTAACAATCAAGATTATACTTATGTTGAAATAAAATTAGAAACAGGAAGACATCATCAAATAAGGGTTCAGTTTGCTAATATTGGTCATCCATTATACGGAGATGTGAAATATAGTGAAGTAAAAAGAGGTAAGAACCTTGCTTTATATGCATACAGTTTAAGTTTTTTCCATCCTACAAAAGATGAAGTGATGGAATTTAATATAATACCAACAAAAGATGAAGTGTGGGGTGATTTAAAGGAATGGAACAAGATGATATAAACGACCTTAAAAGATGTTTAGAAGAGATTAGTATAAAGAAAGAAAAGTTAACAGCTACTCTAAAAATAGATGAAAAGGTTAGTGAAATAAAAGAATTAGAAGAAAAAACATTAGAAGAAGGATTTTGGAATGATGAAAAAAAGAGTACAGTAGTACTTTCAAAATTAAAGACTTTAAAACAAGAAACATCAAGCTATAAAAAACTCAATGATAAAATAGAAGAGAGTATTAGTATTGTTGAAATACTAGAAGAAGAATATGACAATGAATTAAAAAATGAAGTTCTAAGTAATATTAATGAAATATCAAGTAAGCTTCGAATTTTTGAGACTCAAACTTTATTATCAGATGAATATGACAAGCATAATGCAATTATTACAATTCATCCAGGAGCTGGAGGAACGGAATCACAAGATTGGGCAAGCATGCTCTATAGAATGTATGCAAGATGGGCAGACCAAAAAGATTATGAAATGGAACTTTTTGATTTACAAGATGGAGATGAAGCAGGAATAAAAAGTGTTACTTTCCTTGTTAAAGGAACTTATTCATACGGATATTTAAAAGGAGAAAAAGGTGTACATAGATTGGTACGTATATCACCATTTGATTCAAATAGTAGGAGACACACATCTTTTGCTGCAGTAGATGTAATGCCAGAAATAGAAGACGATGTAAATATAGAAATAAAAGCAGAAGACTTAGATGTTGGAACGTATAGAGCAAGCGGTGCTGGAGGACAACATGTAAACAAAACTGATTCTGCAGTTAGAATAAAACATATTCCTTCAGGAATTGTTGCTGCATGTCAAACAGAACGTTCTCAGCTTCAAAACAAAGAAAATGCTATGAAGATGTTAAGAGCAAAGTTGTATCAATTAGAGAAACAAAAAAATAAAGAAAAATTACAAGAAATAAAAGGGGACACTTCAGATAATGCATGGGGTAATCAAATAAGGTCATATGTTTTTTGTCCTTACACTTTAGTTAAAGACCATAGAACAAATTGTGAAATAGGTAATGTACAGAAAGTAATGGATGGACATATTGATGAATTTATAACAGAATATTTGAAAGAAATTAAGAAGCAGTAATTAAGGTATTTAAATTAATCTAAAAAAGGAGATATGAAATTCTAATCATATCTCCTTTTTTATCAGCTATTTTTTAACACAACATCTTCAATTATATTTGCAACATTTTCACACGCATCAAAACAATTCTCTAGAGATTCGAATATATGATACCATTTAAATATATAAATTGGATCAATATGTTTTGAAAACAATTTATTAACAGCATCCATATATAATCGATCGCCTTCTTCTTCAAGAGAGTTTATGGAAATGATTTTATCTTTTAAAATTTTAGATTTTTTAAAATTTTTAAGTTCAATAACAGTGGACTTTAAAACGCGCGTCATTTTAACAACTAATGCCACCATTTGTACTAAGTCCGGTTCGATTTTTTTTATATTGAACATGTAAAATTTTTGAGAAATTTCTTCAATACAATCTACAACAGTGTCCAACTCGCTATTTATTTTCAAGATATCTTCGCGGTCGATAGGTGTTATAAAGGCTTTATTTAATTCTTTGTATATGTCATGACAATTAACATCTGCATTTTTTTCTATATTTTTAATTTTTCCTGTTTTGATATCAACATCTACATAATTTTCAACTAATCCAAGTAATTCTTCTGATGCCTTACAAGCAAAGTCAGTAGACTTTACAAACATATCAAAAAAGCAGATTTGTTTTTTCTTTTCAAACATTAAAATATCCTCCTAATATTAAAATATAAACATAAATAGTTTAGACATAAGATAACCAATGATTATACATCCAGGGAAGGTCAATATCCAAGCAAGTATCATTTCTTTTACAATAATCCAATTAACATTTGACATTCTTTTTGCTGCTCCAACACCCATTATTGCTGTGGTTTTTGTATGAGTAGTACTAAGAGGTATACCAATAATTGTTGAAAATAACAAGCAAATTGCTGCTGCTGTATCTGCAGCAAAACCTTCATGTTTATCTAATTTTACCATATCCATACCAACAGCTTTAATTATTTTATAACCACCTATAGATGTTCCAATTCCCATAACTACAGAGAACAAAACAATACTATATAATGGTATATTAAAAGTAGCAGGTATTTCTTGTCCTTTTGCTAGAAAGGTTCCAAGCATAAAAACTCCTAGAAACTTTTGACCATCTTGGGCGCCATGAAGAAAGGCCATTGCAGCTCCAGAAGATATTTGAGCACCTGTAAAAAACTTGTTAGCCTTGTGTCTTTCAATATTTTTAAATAAAAAGTTTACTAGAGTAATGGTAAGATAACCAAACAAAGCTCCTATTACAGAAGAGATAACAAGACCATAAAGAACTTTATTCCATTCGGATAAGTTGATTGCACTAAATCCAGTAATTGATATACCAGCGCCAGTAACACCAGCGATAAGAGCATGCGATTCGCTTGTAGGAATACCAAAATACCAGGCTGAAACAGCCCATACAACAATAGCAAACAGTCCGGCGGCAAGAGCAACTTGAGATTCAGTACCAGAACTAAAATTTACAATATTTACAATGGTACTGGCAACCTTCGAATTTAACATGGTCATACAAAATAGACCTAGAAAATTAAAGATAGCTGCCATAATAACTGCTTTTTTCGGATGCATGGCTCTAGTTGAAACGACAGTAGCAATAGCGTTGGGAGCATCTGTCCAGCCATTGACAAAAACAACACCAAGAACCAGGATTACAATTGTTACAAAGGTAAGAGACATAATAACAAACCACACTCCTTATATAAATTAACTTCTAAGCAAAGTATACAATAAAAGCATTGAAAAGTAAACATGATTGTATGTAAAAAACTAATGGAAACATTTAATAGGGACAGCAAATAATAGCAAATAATATCAACAATAAGGTTGAACAAAATAATTATATATGTTAGCATAGAACTATAAGTAAATATAAAAATGTAATTATTTAATCTGCAATTTAATTCGAAATGTAAAAAAAATTATGAGGAGGAAAATTAAAATGAAAATGAATAAAATGAAAGGAATATCATTGATAGTATTAGTAATTACAATAATAGTGATGATAATACTAGCAGGAGCAATAATACTTAGTTTGCAAAGTGGTAATATAATAGGAAGAGCAACAGATGCAGTGAAAAAAAATGAATTAGCAAACATGAAGGAGCTTGCGGCAGTAATAGACGGTGAATTAAAATTAAAATTATCAACAGGAGAAGATCCTTTAAATGGAAAAACAAAATCAGAATACCTAAGAGAAAAATTAAAAGAAGAAGGCTTTAATATTGATAAATATGCAGTAAAATATAAAGATGACAACTTAATTGTCGATGACTTGAGGATAGAAGATTTTTATGCTGCATATAATTGTGCTTATGTGTTATTAAATAATGGAGACGTTTTTTCATGGGGGCTTAATGATTATGGGCAATTAGGACATGGGGATAGGCAAAATAGAAACTTACCTACTAAAATAGCAGCTCTTTCCCATGTAGAAAAGTTAATACCAGGTTCTGGTTCAAATTGTTATGCTATATTAGAAGATGGGACAATGAAATCTTGGGGTAGAAATAGTATATATACTGCTAGTTTAGGATTAGGAGATTTAGAAAATGAATATGTAACTATACCAACTACTATGCCAAATATATCAAATGCAAAAAGCATGGCAAAAACAGAATATGAAAACTTTGTTATTACTAAGGATGGAAAACTATATGGATGGGGACAAAATCATGCTTATGGTTTAGGTTTAGGAGATACAACAAAAAGGAAAACAGCAGTTAATATACCTGGAATATCAAACGTTTCTCAATTATCAAACTCGGGAGAAACACTATTTGCAGTGCTAAACAATGGAGATGTCTATGTATGGGGGCCAGGAAGCAATTATTCAACAGGTTTAGATAGTACAGGAACAGTTCAAACACCGATGCTTCACCCACATCTTAAAAATATTGAAAAAATAAAAAGTGTTAATGGAAGTATATTTGTGGCCTTAACAAAAGATGGTAGAATAAAATCATGGGGAACGGATACTAGTAGTTTTGGAAAATTGGGATTAGGAACTCAAACAGTTGCGAAAGTACCGACGGAAATACCAGCCTTATCTGATATTATTTTTATGGAGACCTGGTTAAATACTATATTTGTGCTATCAGGCAATGGAACAGTTAAGGGGTGGGGAGATAATTCCTCATATCAATTGGGTCTAGGGGATACCATAAATAGAAATATTCCGGTGCAGATTCCTGGTATTTCAAATGCTAAAAGTTTAAATGTAAATAATAATGGAGAATATTTTGCTTTAATGGATGATGGAATAATAGGATGGTCTTACAACAATGATGGACAGTTAGGTGTGGGCTCAACAGAAACAAGGGCTAAACAACCTACAAAAGTACTAAACGTGACAAATGTAAAAGACTTGTTTTTAAGAGCATATAATACTTTTATATTATTAAATGATGGAACTGTAATGGCTTGTGGGAAAAACAACTATGGTCAGCTAGGATTAGGAAATACTTCAATAAGGAGAGAACCAATTAAAATACCAACACTTTCAAATGTTGAAAAAATAGTTAAAAGTACTGCTTATGAAACAGTTTATGCTTTAATGAAAGATGGAACACTAAAAGTATGGGGACGTAATCAATACGGCCAATTTGGAGTAGGAAATACAACAAATAGTTCAGTTCCTGTCGATATTGATTTTACGAGCATATTAAAAGCAATTAAATAGTTCAGACATATTAATGCCATATTTATAAAACTTGACTAATATAAAAAAAAAAGGTATAATTGTATATAGGTTTTAAAGGTAATATTTTTAAAGACAAAAATGTTACGTTTTGTACGGTCCATATATAATTATATTTTTTATTATACAGTTAGAATAAGATATATAATAAAATAAAGTTCGGGTAATATTTAAAATAAAAATTAGAAAGTAAAATTTAAAGGAGGAATAGTAAATTAATGAACATACAAAATAATGACGCTATCTATGACGATAGTGTTTCTAACGACAGCTTAATGAAGAATGTTAGAAAAAAATTAGAAAGAAAAAGCATAGTAGAAATTGATACTGTTAGTATCGAAGAAATTGAAAAAAAGGTAATAAAAAAATTAGATCAAGGTAATAAAACAGAAAAAAAAGAATCAGTACAAAAAACATCAAAACCAAAAAATGTTAAAGAAAATAAATATAAGAAACGAACTGAAAACAATAATAATAGGATGAAGAAACATTCATATATTAAAACCACTAGTAAAGATGTTATATCTTTAGAGAAATTTAAAAAACAAAACAATTTAATAACAAAAGGAAAAGAAAAACTTAAAATAATCCCATTAGGAGGATTAGAAGAAATAGGCAAAAATCTTACAATTTTCGAATATGGTAATGAAATTGTAATTGTAGACTGTGGAGTTGCTTTCCCAGAAGATGATATGCTAGGTGTAGACTTAGTAATTCCAGATATTACATATCTAGAAAAGAATGCATCAAAAATTAAGGGTA
>CAYXLQ010000008.1:29201-30740 GCA_964465775.1 uncultured Clostridiaceae bacterium | reverse complement strand
AAACGATCAAGGTAATTACCATGAAATCCTTAAATTGATTTGCAAATTTAGAAAAGATACTAGCTCTTTTCTCGTCTTCAATTTTATTTTCACCACCAGATTTTAATCTTCTCGTGCTCTCTTTTTGGCTTAAACCTTTTTTAAAATCGGTATTAAGCTTATCACAAACAACACTTGCTTTAACAGAATGCCACATACTATCACTCCCTTGTACAAAACATTATATTAAGAAGGGACAATTATATGAGTATAATAGGTCTGTTTATGTGTCAAAAAATGAAAAATTGACATTATATATATGGAGAGGAGGGATAAATTGATAAGTATAATATCAGCATGCATATTAAGCATCGTTGCGACATTAGATAATTTAATAATTGGAGTTTATTATGGGAGTAGAAAAATGAAATTATCATGGAAACATAATATAATAATTAGCACGACAACAATCATAATAACAACAATATCACTTTTATTTGGTTCGTATATATCTCAATTTATGACAGCAAGAATAGGTTCAATTGTAGGAGGTTTATCTTTAATAATAATAGGTATTTGGTTTTTGATGTTATCAATTAAAGATAAAGGGAATGTAAAAGTAAAAAGCAAGGGGAAATTGACATTAAAAAACCTAATATATGTTGGATTACTGCTTTCTATTAATAATTTGCCTATAGCCATGGCACTAGGAATGGTAGAACAAAACACAATTCTGATAACTTGTTTTTTTTATATGTTTAGCATATTATTTCTTAAGTTTGGAAATTTATTGGGAAGCAGATTAAATGTAAAGAATATTGATATTGCTTCATCTATCACAATAATTATAATAGGAGTTATGCAGACTATTTTATAATATAAAATAAAATGGATTATATGACAATATTCATATATAACAAAGTATAGTATATTTTTCAACTTTCTCATTTCATATTCCAAATAATGAATAAATGTGATATAATTATACACGGTGGAAATAATGAAAAAAACAGCATATATAATAGTTCATGGCTTTTGTGGAACACCTAAAGACGTTATGAACATAAAGAAATATTTAATAAAAAAAGGTATTAGCTCTAAAGAGATATTTACTCCGTGTCTAAAAGGTCATGGAATTAAAGGGAAGTGTAAAAAAGGTACTACTCATCAAGATATTATAGAGGGGTTAAAGGAATATATAAATAGGAAATGTAAAATTTATACTAAAAGAATATTAATTGGGTATTCTATGGGAGGATTAATATCATTAATGGTAACGAAAGAAGCCAAGATAAGCGACCTAATACTATTAAATGCCCCTATGAGAGTATGGACTTTTCGTGGGTTTGTGTGGACAATTTTAAAAAGAAATTTTAATCAAAAAATACATCATGTAAGAATAATATTGAGTACTTTTACATATTCTAAAATAATGACAAGCATAGAACTTCGTAAACTTCAAAGATATGTTAGGGAAAACCTAAAAAAGGTAACAGCAAACACATATATTGTACAATCTAAAAAAGATTATGTTGCAAGACCTAGTAGTGCAAAAGAAAT
>CAYXLQ010000008.1:0-29101 GCA_964465775.1 uncultured Clostridiaceae bacterium | reverse complement strand
AAGGAGGTGAAATCAAGTGCCAACATTTAGCCAATTAGTAAGAAAAGGAAGACAAGATAAATCTACAAAATCAAAGTCTCCAGCTCTACAAAGAGGGCTTGACTCTAAAAGGAAAATAGTTACAAATCAATCTTCTCCACAAAAAAGAGGAGTATGTACTGTAGTTAAAACTCAAACTCCAAAAAAACCAAACTCTGCTCTAAGAAAAGTAGCGAGAGTTCGTTTAACAAATGGAATGGAAGTTTCAGCTTATATTCCGGGTATCGGACACAACTTACAAGAACATAGTGTTGTTCTTATAAGAGGAGGAAGAGCAAAAGATCTTCCAGGAGTTAGATATCATGTAATTAGAGGTGTGCTAGATACTGCAGGAGTTGCAGATAGAAAACAAGCTAAATCAAAATATGGAGCTAAGAAAGCTAAAAAGTAAATTATAAGGTGCTTGATTTAAAATATACGATTTAAAATGGTAGTTTTAAGCAAAAGCACTGACAAAAATTTTAGAATTTTTGAGTACCAAGTAAGGAGGGAAGAAAAGTGCCAAGAAAAGGACATTTAGTTAAAAGAGAAATTATGGCAGACGCAGTTTATGGTTCTAAGGTTGTAACAAAGCTAATAAATAAAGTTATGTGGGACGGAAAGAAAACAATAGCAGAAAAAATTGTATATTCAGCTTTTAAACAAGTAGAAGAAAAAACTGGAAGAAAAGGCCTTGAGGTTTTTCAGCAAGCGATGGATAATATTATGCCAGTACTAGAAGTTAAGGCAAGGCGTGTAGGTGGAGCAACATACCAAGTACCAATCGAAGTTAGACCAGAAAGAAGACAGACATTGGGAATTAGATGGTTGGTAGAATACTCTAGAAAAAGAAATGAACACGGAATGGAAGAAAAATTAGCTAATGAAATTATGGATGCAATAAACAATCAAGGTGGAGCATTCAAGAAAAAAGAAGACATGCATCGTATGGCAGAGGCTAATAAAGCATTTGCACATTATAGATGGTAGGATAAGAATAAAAAAGGAGGGAAATTTTAAGTGGCAGGAAGAGAATATCCTCTTGAGAGGACAAGAAATATTGGTATCATGGCGCATATCGATGCAGGTAAAACGACAACTACTGAAAGAATACTTTTTTATACAGGTATAAACCATAAGGTTGGAGAAACTCATGATGGGGGAGCTACAATGGACTGGATGGCTCAAGAACAAGAAAGAGGAATAACAATAACTTCGGCAGCAACGACTTGTTTTTGGAATAACAACAGAATAAATATCATAGATACACCAGGCCACGTTGACTTTACTATTGAAGTGGAACGTTCACTTAGAGTACTAGATGGCTCTGTTACAGTGCTATGTGCTAAAGGTGGAGTGCAACCACAATCTGAAACTGTATGGAGACAGGCAAATAAATATAATGTTCCTAGAATGATATATGTTAATAAAATGGATATTATGGGAGCAGACTTCTTTAATTGTGTACAACAATTAAAGACAAGATTAAGTGCAAATGCAGTACCTATCCAATTACCAATTGGAAAAGAAGAAAATTTCAAAGGTGTTATTGACCTAGTAGAAATGAAAGCTTATGTATATTATGATGAACAAGGTAAAGATATTAGATGCGAAGAAATTCCAAAAGATCTTAAACAACAAGCAGAAGAATATAGAGCTAATATGTTAGATATGATAGCAGAATATGATGAAGAAGTTATGATGAAATACTTAGAAGGCGAAGAAGTTTCTATTGATGAAATAAAAAGTTGTATAAGAAAAGCAACATTAGAAAACAAAATTGTTGCAGTTACATGTGGAACATCATATAAAAACAAAGGAGTACAAAAACTTCTAGATGCGATAGTAGACTACATGCCGTCTCCTATTGATGTAGATCATATAAAAGGTGTTAAACCAAATGGAGAAGAAGAAGATAGACCATCAAGTGATGATGAACCATTTTCGGCATTAGCATTTAAAGTTGCAACTGATCCATATGTGGGTAAGCTTACATTCTTTAGAGTTTATTCAGGAACATTAGAGAGCGGTTCATATGTATATAACGCGAGTAAGGATAAAAGAGAAAGAATTGGAAGAATTCTTCAAATGCACTCAAATGAAAGAAAAGATATAACAAAGGTATACGCAGGAGATATTGCAGCAGCAGTTGGATTAAAGGATGCAGGAACAGGTGATACATTATGTGATGAAAAACATCCTATAATTCTAGAATCAATTGAATTCCCAGAACCAGTTATAGATATTTCAATTGAGCCAAAGTCAAAAGTGGATCAAGAAAAAATGGGAGTTGCACTTGGAAAGTTAGCAGAGGAAGACCCATCATTTAGAGCATATACTAACCAAGAAACAGGTCAAACAATTATTGCTGGAATGGGAGAATTACACTTAGATATTATTGTTGATAGATTAAAAAGAGAGTTTCATGTTGAAGCAAATGTAGGAGCTCCACAAGTTGCATACAAAGAAACAATAAGAAAAGCTATCAGGGTTGAAGGTAAGTTTATACGTCAATCAGGTGGTAGGGGACAATATGGTCATGTATGGATAGAAGTTGAACCACTAGAAGCAGGAAAAGGATATTTGTTTGAATCTAAAATTGTTGGTGGAGTTGTTCCAAAAGAATATGTAAAACCAACGGATGAAGGAATTAGAGAAGCAATGAAATCGGGTATACTTGCAGGCTACCCTGTGGTTGATATTAAAGCTACACTTGTAGACGGTTCTTATCATGATGTTGACTCTTCAGAAATGGCGTTTAAAATAGCGGGTTCTATGGCATTTAAAGAAGCTTGTAAACAAGCGGGGACAGTGTTGTTAGAACCAATAATGAGAGTTGAAATAACTGTTCCAGAAGAATATATGGGAGATGTTATTGGAGATATGAACTCTAGACGTGGAAAAATGGAAGGAATGGATGCGGAAGCAGGAACACAAATTATTCGTTCATTTATACCACTTTCTGAAATGTTTGGATATGCAACTGACTTAAGAAGTAAAACACAAGGTAGAGGAACATATTCAATGGAACCAAGTCACTATGAAGAAGTTCCAAAATCAGTACTTGAATCTATAGTTTCTACAAAAAGTAGAAAAGAAGATTAGTGAGTTTTTGAAAAGAAACATAAAATAAGCATAAAAAGGTGTTTTGTGTATTGCAAATATAAAACATTTGTAGTACAATAATTTAAAATAATGCCAATATAGGTATTAGTTAAAGAGAGAAATAATATTAAAATATTAAGGAGGAATTTAAAATGGCAAAAGCTAAGTTTGAAAGAACAAAACCGCACTGTAATGTTGGAACAATTGGTCACGTTGACCACGGAAAAACAACTCTTACAGCGGCAATAACAAAAGTTGCTTCACTTATGGGTGGAGGAGAATTTAAAGGATATGACCAAATAGATGGTGCACCAGAAGAAAGAGCAAGAGGAATCACAATTTCTACTTCTCACGTTGAATATGAAACAGAAAATAGACACTACGCGCACGTAGACTGTCCAGGACATGCTGACTATGTTAAAAACATGATTACAGGAGCAGCACAAATGGATGGAGCTATCCTAGTTGTTTCTGCAGCAGATGGTCCAATGCCTCAAACAAGAGAGCACATACTACTTGCTAACCAAGTTGGAGTACCATATATAGTTGTATTCATGAACAAGGTTGATCAAGTTGATGATGAAGAATTATTAGAATTAGTTGAAATGGATATTAGAGATTTACTATCTAAATATGATTTCCCAGGAGATGAAACTCCAATAATCAAAGGATCAGCATTAAAAGTATTAGAATCTACATCTAATGATACAAGTGCACCAGAATATGCACCAATCATAGAATTATTAGAAGCAGTTGATACATTTATTCCAACACCAGAAAGAGATAAAGATAAACCTTTCTTAATGCCAATTGAAGACGTATTTACAATCACAGGTAGAGGAACAGTTGTTACAGGAAGAATAGAAAGAGGAACTTTAAAAGTTGGAGAAGAAATTGAAATAGTTGGTCTAGCTGAACAATCAACAAAAACTGTAGTAACAGGAATAGAAATGTTTAGAAAAGAACTTTCAGAAGCACAAAGTGGAGATAACGCAGGTGTACTTCTAAGAGGAATTCAAAGAACAGATGTTGAAAGAGGTCAAGTTCTAGTTAAACCAGGATCAATTAAACCATATACAGAATTTGAAGCAGAAGTGTATATCTTAACTAAAGAAGAAGGTGGTAGACATACTCCATTCTTCCAAGGATACAGACCACAATTCTATTTCAGAACAACAGACGTTACAGGTATAATTGAATTACCAAAAGAAAAAGAAATGGTAATGCCAGGAGACAACGTAACAATGAAAATTAAATTAATTACACCAATCGCGATAGAAAAAGGATTAAAATTCGCTATTCGTGAAGGTGGTAGAACAGTAGGAGCAGGATCTGTTTCTAATGTAATCGCTTAATATTAATTTATAAAGTATGTTAATTGAAATAAACCCCAGATTTTAAAATCTGGGGTCTTTTTATTGTTAAAATAATTTAAAATTCATTTTCAAAGATATAACTATCGCAAAGATGTTTATATTTTATTTTGTCAATTGTAGTTTTAAATGTCCAACCTAAAATAACAATATTCTTTCTTAACCTTCTTATTTTTTTTGTTTTAAGCATATGAATATTTACAGATAAAAAATCAGGGTTTATTATTGGCAAAAATATTAAACTGGTAATAAATAATTTTTTAATAATTCTATTATTTTTTGTATTATTAAATTCTTCTGTTAACATGCCACGAACAACGTTTGGCTTGAAAACTTTAAACCATAATGGAATAATAGGGTTAAAAGATTTAATAGCAAACTTTCCATGATAACTTTCTAATATTTTAGAAACTATAGGACATATTTTAATTGCATAAACATCTGTCTTTAATTCTATTATTACAGGAACCCTCCCATTAATTATTGTTAATGCTTCTTCAAGTGTTGGGATTTTATATGGAGTATCAAATAAAGTTAATTTTTTAATATCGTTATAAGTACAAGAACTTAAGGGTTTATCAACGTTACAACATCTTTTTAAATTATCGTCATGGAACACAATAATTGTATTATCCTTTAATACATGAACATCGAACTCTATAGCCACATTGTTATTAATAGCTTTTTCGAAAGCTATTATAGAGTTTTCAGGAATAAATTTATTAGAATCATGTAGTCCTCTGTGGGCTATTTTAATGTCTTGTAACCAACTTAAATCTTTTTGCATATTATCACCATATATATTATACCAAAAAGTATGACAAATGAGAATGATTACATTGATTAAAATGTATTATCCAAATATAAATAAAAAAATGGGCTGTACTACAGGGATGAAAAGTGAAATTATTATTGCTAGACGCGCATATCCTTTCCATTTTAATTTGTGAACTTTATATAGTATTGCATAATAGAATAAAATAAAAATAAATATTGAAAGAGAAGAAGTTAATGGAAGTAGCATTGTTAATAATAACAAGGGTAATATAATTTCAGGGTAATCAATTTCTATACCGAATATCTTTGTTGGACCTATAATTTTACCCATTATATAAAAATCACCATAAGGAATGAACGCCAAGAACGCCAATTTATCATTTTTTGATCTTGCCATTTTATATAAACCAATAGCTCTTACAAACCAAATTAAAGCAGTAGAGGCTATTAAAAGCGAAAAAAAGGAGATTATACTGAAGACATCAGATAAGTCTAAATCTTTTAAACTCTCCTTTGATGGTAAGTTTAAGAATTTTAAAATTGTTTGCATTACTTGTTCTACAAATGATTTTAGTGTAAACAAATACATATTATCTATTTTCCTTTCCATTTTATAATAATAGTATTAGTTAAAATTCAGGCTTTATTACATATATTCAAAAATAGCAATAATATAAACAAAATTATTATAATATGTAGATCTATAGGTAATATTGAAATTTAGGTTATTTCATATTTTATTGCTTATCATTAAAAACAATATAAATCATTGAAATATTCATATAGTTATAGTAAAATAAACGAGAGGTGAAAGACATGCCAAGAAATGATACAGCAAGAAAGATAAGGAATCAAAAAATTGTAGAATATTTAAAAGATAATCCTTTTACTACAGATGAAAACTTAGCAGAACATTTTAATGTTAGTGTAAATACTATTAGATTAGATAGAGCAAGGTTGGGCATAAAAGAATTAAGAGAAAGAGTGAAAGAGAAAGCCTCGGAAAATATAAAAAAAATACAAAGCTTAAGTCAAAAAGAGATAATAGGAGATATAATTGAAATAGTTCCAGGAGAAAGAGCAGTATCAGTTTTAGAGACAAAAGAATATATGTGTTTTGATAACATAAATGTAGTTAAAGGATATCATATATATTCTATGGCAGAAAGCTTAGCTATTAGTATTATTCCAAGTAAAGTGGCTTTAGTAGGAGTAGCAAATATAAAGTATGTGAAAAAAATACTAAAAAATGAGACATTATATGCTATAGCTGAAGTAAAAAAGAAAAGAGATAGAAATTATATATTATGGGTAGTTATACAAAATAAAGATAAAGAAATAAAATTTAAAAGTAAATTTATACTAAAGGGGATAGAATAGTAATGGAAATACTAATTGATGTTAATGGTGCAGATAAAGGGATAAAGCCTGCAATAATAGGAAGTATAAAAGCCCTTAAAAATGTTGAGAGTAAAATAATTCTAGTTGGTAAAAAAGAAGAAATATTAAAAGCTTTAACTGAAGAATACGGGGATAAAAAAGCAGAAGACTTAAAAAAACAGATAGGAATAATTGATGCACAAGATGAAATAACAAATGATGATGAACCATCGCTTGCTATAAAACACAAAAAAGAATCGAGTATAGTAAAAGCTTATGATTACATGAAAGAAAAAGAAGAAACAGCATTTATATCAGCAGGAAGTACGGGAGCAGTAATGGCAGGAGGACTATTAAAGTTAAAGAGAATAGCTAAAGTTCATAGACCAGCACTTATTGCTATATTACCAACAGATACAGGTAAAGGTACCATTTTATTAGATTGTGGAGCAAATACAGATGCGGCTCCTAATTCTATGGTACAATATGCTGAAATGGGAAAACTATATGCTTCATTGGTACAAAACAAAGAAAATGTAAGCATAGGACTATTAAATATAGGAGCTGAAGAAACAAAGGGATCAAATGAATTAAAAGAATCTAATTTGGCTTTAAAAGAAAAACTCTCAGGATTCATTGGGAATATAGAAGCAAGAGATATTTTAAAGGGGAAAGCTGATGTGGTAGTGGCTCAGGGACTAATGGGGAATGTAGCTCTAAAGGCAATAGAAGGAACTGCAAAGACACTCAAAGATGCATTGATAAAAGAACTTAAAAAAAATATATTTACAAAAATTAGGGCTCTAGTTACAAAGGACATTCTTGAAAAAGCTTTGTATAAATATGATTATACTAAATATGGAGGAGCAGTACTTATTGGAGTAAGAAAGCCTGTTGTAAAAATACACGGAAATGCAAAAGCAAAGAATTATGAAGTTGCAATATATCAAGCAAATGCCATATTAAAACAAAAGCTGATTAAAGAAATCGAAAGAAAAATGAATGAAAATGAAAAAGTATAGATTCAAAACATAAAAAATATAAAATTACTATTGACAACAATATAAAAATAGATGATAATACATGTAAGAGTTTCAACTTGCACATTAGGAGGTGAATAAAGTGGAAAATGTTTTTGAAAAAATAAGAGAAGTAATAGTAGAACAATTAGGGGTAGAAGATGTAGAAATTATAGCAATGGATACCACATTTATTGATGATTTAGGAGCTGATTCTTTAGATATAGTAGAACTTATAATGGCTCTTGAAGAAGAATTTGATATTGAGATTCCAGAAGCAGATGCAGAAAAAATATCTACAGTTGGAGACGTTGTAGAATATATAAAAGAAAACGTTTAAAAAGTAAAAAATAACAGTAAAGGGTGAATTCCTTAGGGATTAAGTAATTTTTATAAAAAGGACATAACTTGAAATAATAGTTATGCCTTTTTTATTGCTTTTTTTCTGTTGGCAAATCTATTTCACCAATAAAATTGAATACTATTTTAATTTTTTTAATCTTTCTAGTGCCAATTGTATCTACATTATAAATATAAACTTTCTCAATAAATGTTCTGATTATTTCAGCGTTAAGTTTTGTGATATTGGTATAACAGTTAACAAGATTTAGAAAACTACTTGTATTAGTGATTTTCTCTTGCTCATTTTTAATAACTTTATTTAATTCAGTAATTCGCACATTTAAAGTTTTTTGTTCTTTTTCATAAGCAGAAATCATTTTTATAAATTGTTCATCACTAATTTTTCCTTCAACATTATCTTCATAAAGTCTTTGAATTAATAAATCTATTTTTGATACACGACTTATAGACTGTTCTAATGCTTTCTTACTTTCACGTATCTTATGTTCTAATTCTTTATTTTTATTCTTTGCCACAAGTTCTACAAATTCATCTTCATAATCTCTTGCAAATGCAGTTACCTGTTGAATCATATATAAGAGTGCTTTTTCAATATCAATATTCCTTATTTGATGTGAAGTGCAATTATGCTTTCCACGTTTTCTATAAGTTGCACACACCATATATTCTTTATCATGATTCCAATCTTTAGAACGAACTTGATATAATTTAGCTCCACAATCAGCACAATATACCATTCCAGATAATATTGGCATTTCTCCAAGAGGAGTACGTCTGCGTTTTCCGTTTCTAATCTTTTGAACTGTACTAAAAGTTTCTTCATCAATAATTGCCTCATGCTTATTTTTGAAGATTTTCCATTCAGATGGATCATTATCAATTTTCTTTTTTATCTTATAAGACTTTCTTCTAGTTTTGAAATTGATAGTGTGTCCTAGATATTCTTGTTTATCTAGGATATTAGCCACAGTTCTTGCAGACCATTTACAGGGTTCTTCTGTAATAATTGCTGTTGGATATAATCCAATACTTTTAAAATAATAAGATGGTGTAAATATTCCTTCATCTTTTAATTTATGAGCAATTTGAGTTGGTCCATATCCTTCAATACATAATTGAAATATATATTTTACAACTTTTGCAGCATCCTCATCCACAATCCAATGATTTTTATCATCTGGGTCTTTTTTGTATCCAAAAGGTGGAGTTGTACACAAGGGTTTACCAGATTCACCTTTAGCTTTGAATACTGCTCTTATTTTCTTACTTGTATCTTTTGCATACCATTCGTTTATTATATTAAGGAAAGGTGTAAAATCGCTATCTTGCTGATTAGCACTATCAACACCATTGTTAATTGCGATAAATCTAACTTCTGCATTCGGAAAAGCAATTTCAGTATAGTATCCAACTTTAAGATAATCTCTACCAAGTCTACTCATATCTTTTACTATGATAGTACCAATTTTTCCTGATTCCATTTCTGCAATCATTCTTTGAAAGTCTGGTCTATCAAATGTAGTTCCACTTACACCATCATCCACAAAGAATTCGGTATTTATAAATCCATTATCATCGGCATATTTTTTTAATATTGCTTTTTGATTTTTAATACTGTTGCTATCACCTTGTAATTCATCATCTCTAGATAATCTGCAATATAGTGCGGTAATCTTACTAGGTGTTGCAACACAAGACTGTCTATATAATTCATTCATAATTATTCTCCTTCCTTTGACAGCCTTCTAATGGAACACCCTTTTTAGGGTAGTGTAATATTACCGTACTATTTGCAATATATCAAGTTATATCAGGCTGAGATTTATATTTTCTTTGTCTTTTACATGATTTAATATTAGTTTCTTTACCTTGTCATAGGCAGTTTCTATTGATGATTTACTTGTTTCACATTCTATAATGAACACAGTATCATCAATTTGTAGAACTGTTTCTTTTGCTAATGTGTCCATTAATAATTCCTCCTAGTTTAATTGAAGAACTTTAATTGCATCTGTTCTTATTAATCTTCCATCTAGGTATTCTTTTGCAAGATATCCAACTTGTTGATTACCACAGAATAATTCATTAATTGAACGAGCACTAATTGGCATTCTAATAGTAATCCAGTAATAACTGAAATCACCAAATGCGATTGCTTTTCCAGTTGATGGCATAGCATTAGTTATATACACAGGTCTACCCATAATAGTGTTAGAATTATGATTCCATATATAATTACCATCTGCATCTTTTAATGTGTATAATTTTTTTGCAATTTCATCATTTATTAACCATGAACCTTTAGTTCTATATTCTGACTTTAAAGAGAAGTAAAGTGCAATAACATCATCAAATGTTATTTCGTTAGTTGTAACCCCAACTTCAGCACCATCAGTACCATTTAAAATACCTATAGGCATATTTACTCCAGTACCATTAATAAATGCATTTTCTTCTGCTTTCCCAAAACTTTTAGCGAAATGTTTTATTAAATAATCTTCTGTATCAAATTGAGAGTCATGAACAATATCTTCATCTAATCTTGTAATGATTGATAAAGTATGACACTCCATTCTTTTTTTAGTAAAATTATTTATCACATTTTTAATATCTTCAATATTAGTTAAATTCCATTCTGCAACATCATCACTATCTGATACAAATAGTGTATGATCAGAATCATTCGCTTTTATGTTTGTAGCAATTCTTCTAAATACACATTCATCATTTATTAGCTCGTTATATTTTTTGTTGCTATCATAAGGTAATACGAACATTTCGTTACTGATTTTTCCTCCTTTTAAATTTTCATAGTTTCCTTTTGTTCCTTTCATCATTAAATTCCAGAACTCTTTTTTATAATTTGTTAATTCGATTGTTATTTTATCGTATGTCATTTTTATTTCCTCCATATCATTTATTTTTCAATATACTTATTGTTATCGATGGTATATTAGCACCTATGGTTTAATTACCCTTTTGAATTCGCCTTGTTTACACATAAGACCCCACGCCCGTTGTAGGATAAACAGTTTTTAGAGATTTAAATCCCCCTAGGGTAGTAATAGTATCAAAGCGATTATTACTCAAATCATACACACCACCTCCTTCACAGTGAGGGGCAAGTGTGGCAGATAAATATATATAATCCCTATAGAGATATTAATATTTGAATTGACTATTTTTACTTGCCACAATGCCCCAAATAATTATTTGAGAAAATCTGGCAATAACCTATAGCCTGTGACCATTGTGGTTTTCTCACCACCAGCTTTAGGTCGTTTACGAACTACAGGTACAATAGCCTCTAAACTTTGTTTAAAGTTTCGCATACTTTCTGCATAGTGACCATTCTCAATACACCAATTTCTATAACTAAGATAGATAGTCGATGTTTTTTCTTCATAATCTCCTTGTTCCATACATTCATCTATAAATAGTTGTAGCTTATCACTATTGTGTTGATATTGAGCAGTTGCATCTTTTACAGATTGTGGTATTGCTAGTCCTTCTTTTTGAAGTAGTTCATAACCATCCAAGAGCCAATTTAAAATAGCACTTTGAACTTCATCTTTAGCAAATTCCTTTTTGAGTGATTTATCTTGTTCTGATTCATCGAAGTGTCTTTCAAAAGGAATAATGATAATACGTCCACTTGTAAAAATAGTCATATCATTTACTGTTGGAAGATAGTTTGTGTTTATATAAAGTTTGAATAATGGTCTAAAATCAAAACTATTCTCATGTAGAAATCTAGCATTTAAAGTATCGTTACCAGTCATGCTTTTAACTTGTGCAGCATTTAATACCAGCCCTTTACCAGGCTCTGATATATTTACAAATCGTACACCAGCAAGACGTGCAATATCCTCACTAGGTTGAGAACTATTAGTATTACTTTTCTGCGCTATTGTTTCAGGTCTTGCAGTACAACCATATGAGCCTAGAACTTTTAAAACACTTTCACATAAAGTTCCTTTACCATTACGAGTACTAGCTCCATATAGAATGGTCATGCATTCATGCCTAGTATCTCCAGTAAGACCATATCCAAATATCTTTTGAAGAAACTTTGCTTTTTCTATATCTCCAGACATTATTTCCAAAATAAAGTTGTCCCATCTATCACTATGTGCATTAGAATCAAATACAACATTTGAAATTTTAGTTAATTTGTCTGAACTCTTATGTTCTTGGCAAGTTCGTTTTCTAACATCAAGTGTTCCATTTTTACAATTGAAGATATATGGGTCACTATCGAATTCAGATATAGAAATAGGATGATAAACTTGAGCATCTTTTAAAATGTTTACTCTGTAATTGTGTGACTGCCATTTCTTTGAATAATCCATATAAATCTTACGTTTGTGCTCATCTTCAATTTTTAAAGCATACATATGAAGTAAATTAGCAAGAGCCATACAAAGTTTCATTGCTTTTAATCCACCAATATCATGTGTCCATATTCCATTTTCGTAATAGAACCAAGATTTACGTTCTGGAACATAACGAAGTTTTTCTTGATAAAAATCTGCAAATAACATCCCTGCACCTATATCAGTCCAAGGATACTTTGCATCATCAATTGGATTTAAGTTAGATAATTTATCAAAATCATCGTTAAAATCTTCAGTTGGATTGGTTTTCACTATTGGAGAATAGAATTCTTTTATTCCGCTTATAGCAGTATCAATAGTCATGTCTCCATATGTTTTATTACCACGAAGTTCATCCCATTTAGCACGATACAAATCAGACTTTCGATAGAGTCTATCTATTTGTTCTTTATTGCCATTACAATAGAATGCAAGAATAGATGTAAGAGCAAGATCTGCTTCACTATGTGATGGATAATCTGAAATATCACCATTCCATAACTTTGAAAATTTATGTCCTTGTTTAGATAACATTGCTTTTTCAATAATACTTTCATCAGTTAAGTAACTTTCACGTTCTTGCTGTATAATGGTAGTTTTAGAATTTTCACGTTTCATATAAGTTTCAAGTAACCATTGAAAGCCATCCAAGTTTTCAGCAATATCTAATTTTTGAAGAACATTACCTGTGATAGTTACAAAGCGATTAGTTGCTCCAGCTACATAAACTTCCACATTATTTTTTTTAATGTAATATTTATCCTTATTAAATAAGTAGTTGTCTGGTGCTAATAAAATAATGCGAAATCCAGCACCACTTGGACTAATTTCAATATATGTGTTTGGAAAATGAGAAACTATTTCTTCAGACCATGAGCATAGATTTCCATCTTCAATACAGTGGTCTAAATCTATTGCAATAATCTTTCCATCAACGCGTATTCCAATTCCATCATATATATCTAATCCATTTACTACAGAATTAAAGTCAGTAAAGGTATTTGCATTATTAACAGATGCTTTATTATTGGTATGTGGGTTATATGGAACTTTTGTTAATCTTCCATCACGAGTTTCATACTTCCAATTGCAAAACTTTGCATTTTCTTTTAAATATTTTGGTATATCCTTTGAATTTACCATTTTAAATTCCTCCTTACTTTTGAAGGTTTGTTTCCTTCTAAGTACTAGGCAAAAGAAAATAATAAAATTTTAACCTCTGAAATAAAAAAATAAAAAATATTTTGATTTTAGATAATTTATTGAAAAAATAAATCATAAATGGTAGAATAATATCGTAGTACATATTAAAATGTGGAGGCTATGAATATGGAAGTTAATTATAATAAATTATGGAAGTTAATGATTGACAATGGAATTAACAAAACACAATTAAGACTACAAGCAGGTATTAATACCAATGCACTTGCGAAATTAGGAAAAAATGAAATGGTACAGATGGAAGTACTTATTAGAATTTGCAGAGTTCTTAATTGCAAAATAGATGATATAGTCGATTATTCATACGACGAGGAGGTTATAAATGGAAACAACTAATCTTTCAAAAATAAAAAGAGAAAAAATGCTTGAAACAATAAAAGAAATAAAAAAGAATATTACTGATGAAGTAACACTTGATAATCTTTCAATGATAGAAAACGAGCTTACAAAAAAGAAATATGGTCTTATTTGGGAAGAACATGAAGAACGTGTTGATAAAGAATTAGAAACACAAATACCTACTTTTGAAGAATTAAAAGAAAAAGAAATCAAATTATCCGATAATAGTAAATTTAATTTCTTACTTGAGGGAGATAATCTTCACAGTTTATATTTGCTTGAAAAAACACATAAAGGGAAAATAAAAATGATTTATATTGACCCCCCATATAACCGTGGTAGTAATGATTTTATTTATGATGATAATTTAGTTAGTAAAGAAGATTCATATAGACATAGTAAATGGCTTTCTTTTATGTATAAAAGATTAACTATTGCTGAAAAATTACTTAATCCAAAAGCGAGTGCTATTTTTATAAGTATTGATGAAAATGAATGTCATAATTTGAAAATATTATGTGATGAAATTTTTGGGGAAAACAATTATATTGGAGATTTTATTAGAAAAACTAAATCATCTACAAATGATGCTGATAATTTCTTTAATCAACAACATGAGTACTGTTTAATATATAAAAAGGGAAACTTTAAATTTAAAGGTTTGGAAAAAAATTTAGACGGTTATAAAAACCCTGACAATGATCCTAATGGTAACTGGAAAAGTTCTGATCCATCAGCTAAAAGTGGTGGCGAAAGCACATATTTTCCTATTGAAAATCCAATAACTGGTCAAATTGATTATCCTCCAACTGGTAGATATTGGGCTTTTAGCAAAAAAAGTTTAGAAAAATACATTCAAACTGGAAAAATTAAATTTAAAGATAAAATTAAAAAAAATGAACGTGGTTTTATTTTTAAGTCATATAGTAATCAACTAAAAAATTCTATGAAACCCATTGATAGTTTAATATTCAATGATAATAAATATATGAATCAAGTGGCAACAAAGGAAATAAATGAGTTAGAACTTGAATTTGATTATCCAAAACCTGTGGAATATATAAAAGATATAATTATAAATTCTACTGATGAAAATGATATTATTTTAGATTTTTTTGCTGGAACAGGAACAACTGGTCAAGCCATTCAAGAATTGAATAGTTATACACAACACAGACAATTTATTTTATGTACTAATAATCAAAATGAAATCTGTACAAATATAACTTATGAAAGATTGTTAAAAACAAACGATACATCAAATTTAAAATATTACAAATGCTCATATATACCAAGATTGAATTCAGATGAACAAAATTTAAGTGAGAATTTGATGAAAAATATTAAGAATTTAATTCAATTAGAAAATGGTATAGAAATAGATAATACGAAAGTTCAAGTTTATTTAGATGAAGATTCATTTGATGATTTTACAAATAATAAAGAACTATTAGATGTATGTGATAAAGTATATATTTCATCAGATATATTAATAACAGCTGAACAAGAAATGATATTAGAAAATACTAATATCGAAGTATTTATAATTCCAGAGTATTATTTTGAAGATGAAATAATGGAGGTAATGTGATGCAAGGTATAAAATTAAAAGAATTTCAAATAAGCACGGTAAATAAATTATTGGATGCAACATCAATCGGAGAAAAAAAGGAAGTACTATTACAAGCACCTACTGGAAGTGGAAAAACAATTATATTGCTTTCATATATTGAAGAATACCTAAAAGAAAATAAAAACACAGTGTTTGTATGGCTTACTCCAGGAAAAGGAGATTTAGAGGAACAAAGTAAAGAAAAAATGATTAAGTTCCTTCCTAGTTTAGAAAATAAAAACATTCAAGATGTATTACTTCAAGGGTTTAATGCAAAAGATACAGCATTTATAAACTGGGAAACAATCACTAAAAAAGGAAACAATGCATTAAAAGAAGCAGAAAGAAAAAATCTTTATGAAAGAGTTCACGAGGCTCATAACAACGGATATAACTTTATTGTTATAGTTGATGAGGAACATTTAAATAAAACAGTTAAAGCTGAAGCTATAATAGAATATATGAATCCTGAATACATAGTTAGAGTAAGTGCAACAACTAAAACAAATAAAGAAGCTGAATATATCGAGATTAATGAGCTTGATGTTATAAATGAAGGATTAATCACAAGAGCATTATATATTAATGAAAATGTGTCTAATGATAAAGTTTTATCAAATGAACATGAATATTTACTAGATTTAGCAATTGAAAAAAGAAAAGCAATTAAAGAAGAATATATTAAAAAAAATATTCAAGTTAATCCTTTAATTATCATACAAGTACCAAGCAATTCAGATGAATTAATTAACCAAATTGAAAATATATTGAAAGAAAGAAAATATACATATGATAGAAATAATCTTGCTATATGGTTAGCTGATAGAAAAGAAAATATTGAGGAAATAGGAAATAATGAATCTAATCAAGCAATTCTTATAATGAAACAAGCAATATCTACTGGCTGGGATTGTCCGAGAGCAAAAATACTTGTTAAACTTCGTGATAATATGAGCGAGGATTTTGAAACACAAACTATTGGTAGAATAAGGAGAATGCCTCAAGCACATCACTATGATAATATCTTATTGGATAATTGTTATCTATACACCTTTGACGAAAAATATGAACAAACTGTAAAACAAGAATTAGGAAATAATGCTCATGATACAAAAGTAGTATTTTTAAAGAATGAATTTAAGAATTTTACCTTGAAAAAATTAACATTTGATAACAATTTCGATGGATTTGATGAAAGACAAACTTTTAATATTTTACATGAGTACTATGTTGAAAAGTACAAATTAGGAACTAACAAAAAGAATAATAAGACTATTTTAGAAGCTAACGGTTATACTTTTAAAAATACAATTGATAACTTTATTGTTCAAGATAAGATTGTTAGACTTAATTCAAATGAACTTGAAAATGCTAATAGAATTCAAGTTCAATCAGAAGTTAGCACTAATAAAAATGGTTTTGAATTAAGGCATTCTATAAATGTTATATCATCAAAAATTAGTATGAGATATGATAGAACTAGATTGATGCTTGAAAGAATGTTTTTTAAAGGTAAATTATTTAGTAAAAAATTCTTGGATATATCATTAGTAGAGTTTTATGCTTTTGTTATTAATAATGAGGACAGATTAAAAAATGATTTTCAAGAAGCTGTATCTCAAAAATCAAGACAAATAAAAATGAAGTTTAATGAATTAAAAGAATTAGATTGGAAAGCCCCTGAAATGGATTATATAAAATATGATCCTAAGATGAAAGATACAACTATTTATGAAAAATCTATTTATATGAATTATCCTAATAGTACTATAAAATCTAAAAGTGAAAGAATGTTTGAATATTTTTGTGAAAACAATGAAAATATAAAATGGTTCTATAAAAACGGAGAATCATCAACAGACTATTTTTCAATTGTATATATAGATGCTGTAAATCATAAATGGCATTTTTATCCTGATTTTATAATATGCGATAAAGATAATAAAATATGGATTATTGAAACCAAAGGGGGAGAAACTGCATCAGGTGAAAGTAAAAATATTGATATAAAAGTTGAAAACAAATTTGAAGCATTAAAAGAATATTCAAAAAAATATAATGTGAATTGGGGATTTGTAAGAGATTACGATAAAAATGATTCATTGTATCTGTGTAACACAGAATATACTGAAGATATGGAAAATGATAATTGGATATTATTAAAAAATATATTTTAAATCTAATAATATCTTAAATATACTGAAACATCTACACTTGAAAGATATGTTAAAACGCATTGCTTGAAGCAACGGGGTATTTGTCATACAATTTAATTAACGAAAGGAGGAATTTTAAATGTTAAAAGACAACTTAAAAACATTAAGAAAAAATAAAGGACTTTCTCAAGAAGAATTGAGCGTTAAATTAAATGTTGTAAGACAAACGGTATCAAAATGGGAACAAGGATTATCAGTACCAGATGCAGAAATGTTAATATCTATATCAGAGGTATTTGATACACCTGTTAGTACAATTCTTGGTGAGAATATTGATGAAAAAGAAAAGAATGATTTAAAAGTAATATCAGAGAAGTTAGAGGTTATTAATGAACAGCTATCCAGAAAACAAAAGCAAAAAAGAAAATTAATAACCAACTCTTTAATAATTGTAGATGTGTGCATCATATTGTTTTTTGTATTATTAGCGATATTGGGTAGTCCATATCAAACTTGGGATTATAGTGATCCTGAATGGTCAGTAATTGGAACAATATGGCATTCATTTGAATGGATATATTTTAAAGTTGCACCAATTGCAGTTATAGCAATTACATCAATATTAGGAATAATATTTGTTAAAAAAAATAAATAATATAAAAATAACCACATTAGAGTAAATAGCTCTATGTGGTTATTTTTTTGTCCCATTTGAAAGTGTCATTTAAACATTTTTTATTAAATCCCTAAATGAAACTCACAAATGCTGTTATTTTTTTTGCAAATAAAGACTTATGAATTTTTTTAGTAATAACTAGTTATTTGATAATCTTACAAGTGATAATGAATCTCATTATTGAGACCATCTAATAGCAATTATTGAAAAGTTAATTATAGTATGTTAAAATATCTTTATGGTGGAAAAAATGATAGAGAAAAACATTAATGGAATAGAAAAAATTATAAAATATTCGTTTAAGAATAAAGATTTATTAGAAACGGCGATTACTCATAAATCACATGCTAATGATAAAGGTGATTTATCTGTTAATAGATACAATGAGAGATTAGAATTCTTGGGTGATGCAATATTAGAGCATATAGTATCAATCAAACTATATTGTATGTTGCCTAATGAAAAAGAAGGAATGCTAACACAGAAAAGAGCGAGAATAGTATGTGAATCATCACTTAGTGAAGTTATAATTAAGAATGGATTACATCCGTTTATAAAATTGGGACGTTGTGATAATAAAAATGGTGAAATTAAAAAAAATGCACAACTTGCAGATATGTTTGAAGCGATTTTAGGAGCAGTATATATTGATGGTGGTTATGAAAAAGCAGAAGGAGTATGCCTTTATTTGTTATCAAATAAGATAGAAGATGAAATAAATAATGTAGTAGAAAATACAGATTATAAAACAAGACTACAGGAAGAAGTACAAAAAGAAAAGAATAAAAAAATCTCATATGTTGTTATTAAAGAAGAGGGGCCAGCACATGATAAGAACTTCTTTGTGATAGCAAATATCAACAATAAAAAAGCAGGAGAAGGAAATGGAAAAACAAAAAAAGAAGCAGAACAAAAAGCAGCAAAAGAAGCACTTGAAAGTTTTAAAAATAAAAATTAATGCAAAAAAAGAACTAGGAATAAGAAAGCAAAAGAAAAGAAAGTATACAATACCAATATTCATACCTCATAGAGGATGTAAAAATGATTGCGTTTTTTGTAATCAAAGGCGAATAAGTGGTGAAACTAAAGATGTGTCGATTAAAGATGTAAAAGAAAAAATAGACAAATATTTATCCTATTATAACTTGGAATCTAATCCGATTATAGAAGTTGCGTTTTTTGGTGGGAGTTTCACCGGTTTAGATATAAAGGAACAACAAGCATATTTGGAAATCGTAAAACCATATATAATTAAAAATATTGTTAGTCATATACGAATATCAACTAGACCAGACTATATTGATGATGAAATACTAAAAATGTTAAAGAGATATAATGTTCAGGTTATAGAGTTGGGTGTTCAATCTATGGATAATGCAGTGTTAAAAAAAGCTAAAAGAGGACACACTAAAGAAGATGTAATTAATGCATCTATATTAGTAAAAAAGTACTCATTTAAATTGGGACATCAAATAATGATTGGATTACCTGAAAGCAGTATTGAAACAGAAAGTAAAAGCATAAAAGAAAGTATTCTATTAAAACCTGATTATATGAGAATTTATCCTGTATATATACTCAAAAATAGTGAACTTTGGAATATGTATGAAAAGGATCAATATAAAGAATTAAGCTTAGAAGAGGCTGTAATTAGGACTAAAAAGGTTTATCAAGAATGCGTTAAAAATAAAATAGATGTTATAAGAGTTGGTTTGCAGACAACAGAAGAAATATCTGAACACAATAAAGAAATAAAAGGACCTGTTTCCGATAATTATAAGGAAAGGGTATTATCTAGCATAATGTTAGACAATATGATTAAAAAAATAAATAAAAAGAGAAATATAGCAAAATTCAATCTAATACAAATCATGGTTCCAAAAGAACAAATAAATTATGCAGTAGGTAATAATAAAGAGAACATATGTAAATTGAAAGAAAGATATAGAATTAATGTGCATATAAAAGCAATCACATAAAGCGTTATTTCAAACCATGAAAGTTTACATAAACATTGACTTTTTATCCAATTAATGTTAAAATATATATGTATTTTAATATAAGGCACATTCCAAAAGGAATGTGTAAAAAAATTATAGGAGGAAATTAAAATGGGAGCATTATTATGGATGGTTGTAATTTTTTTGGTTTTTTTAACGTCAGCGGTAATTGTTTTTTCTTTTAAGGAGGCAAGTATAAATATGCGGCGTGGGATTGGAATTCCACTAATAGCATGTGGGATAATAATACCTTTAATTATAGGTTTTTTCTCATATGTTAAGAAGGTTGAAGCGACACATGTTGGAGTAGTAGTTAATTCACGGACAAGACAAGTTGTTAATGCTGGGGTAGGATATAACTTTATAAGTCCCTTTGAAACCCTAAAGAAAATACAAGCAACAGTAGTAAGTTTTACTCATGAAACAGATGAAGAGGCGGGCGTGTTTTACGGAGCGCAGACGAAAAATGGATCGTATGTAACTTTGATATCTAAAATATCCGTAAAAATCCAAAATGATAAAGCAAATGTTTATTATCAGAAATTTGGGGACAAGACGCTAAACACCATTGAAATGAAACAATATGTGATAAGTAAACTTGAAAAAAACTTACTTAAGATTTTTACAAAGTATGAACCTAATGAACTCATGAAAGAAAAGGGTCCCCTAGCAACAGAAGAAATAATCATGTTACTAAGAGAAGATTTACTATCTGATGGTATTTATTTGGAAAATCTAATTAATGCAGATATAGAGGGGGATAAAACATCAGAAGAAATTCTTGCCCAAATACAACAAGTATCTATTAAAAAGGAGTATGAAGATAAACTTAAAGAAACAATTCAAGCCGAAAATGAAAATAAAAGACTTCAAGCAGAAGGAGAAAAAAGAGCCACTATTATAAAAGCAGAAGGTGAAGCAGAAGCTTTGATAAAAATGAATGAAGCTTTAGCAACAAATGTTAATGTAATTGAACTTAAAAGAATTGAAGTCCTTATGAAATTTGCAGATAAATGGAAAGGCGATACACCAATGGTTAATGGAACCGGCAATCTTTTAGGAATAGACATAAATGAATTTATAAAATCAAAACCTGAATAATTAAAGAAGCCACTCGAAATGAGTGGCTTCTTTTTATATTTAATTGCAAAACATAGTAACATGTAATATAATTTAATAAACAAATAGAGGTGGATAATGTGGAAAAGTTACAAGATATTTGCAAAGAAATAAGAAGAAATATAGTTGAAATGGTAAACTCAGCCAAATCAGGACATATTGGAGGAAGTATGTCTTCTGTGGAGTTAATGGTCGCTTTATATCATAATGTTATGGACCTAAATACTAATGAAAATGGAAGAATAGACAAATTTATTCTTTCCAAAGGGCATGCTTCACCTGTATATTATGCGGTGTTAGCATCTAAAAGATATATAGATAAAAAAGAATTACTAACATTTAGAAAAATAGATAGCAATTTAGAAGGACATCCAAGTATCAAAACAAATGGGGTAGATGTATCTTCTGGATCATTAGGACAGGGATTATCAATAGCTAATGGTATGGCTCTTGCTAAAAAGCTAGATGATAAGCCTGGATACGTATACTGTTTAATGGGAGATGGTGAATTAGAAGAAGGACAAATATGGGAAGCAGCGATGACGGCATCACAATATAAATTAGATAATTTAATTGCTTTTGTGGATTATAACGGGTTACAAATTGATGGAGCACTATCAGAGGTTGCTTCACCAGAACCAATAGATAAAAAATTTGAAGCTTTTGGATTTAATGTTATTACTACTAATGGACATGAAATTGAAGATATAATAGATTCTATTAACAATATAAAGAATTTAAAAAACTCAAAACCATCGGTGCTTATACTTAATACAATAAAAGGGAAGGGTATTTCTTTTATAGAAGGAGATTATAGATATCATGGAAAAGCTTTAAGCGATGAAGAATATATTAGAGCTACGAAAGAATTAGCGTAAGGAGGAAATTTATGAAATCGACAAGAAAAGCTTATGGAGAAACATTAGTAGTTTTAGGGGAAGAAGATAAAGATGTTGTGGTTTTAGATGCGGATTTAGCGTCTGCAACTCAAACAAGTATGTATAAAAATAAGTTTCCGGAAAGACATATAAATGTGGGAATAGCTGAGCAAGACTTAGTAGGGACAGCTAGTGGTTTAGCACTTATGGGAAAAAAAGTGTATGCCTCTACTTTTGCAGTGTTCTTAACAGGAAGAGCATATGAACAAATTAGAAATACAGTAGCATATAATAATTTGCCGGTCAAGCTTTGTGCAACACATGCAGGACTTACTGTAGGAGAAGATGGAGCGAGTCATCAGATGTTAGAAGATATAGCACTTATGAGAGTGATTCCAAACATGACCGTGCTATCGCCTGCAGATGAAATAGCTACTAAAAAAATCATTAGAGATATAAAAGACTATAATGGGCCTGTATATGTGAGACTTGGAAGAAGTGATGTTCCAGCCATATATACAAATGCGGAGGAGTTTGAAATAGGGAAAAGTATTGTTCATGGTGATGGAATAGATGCGGTGGTTTTTGCAACAGGATACACTGTTCATATAGCTTTAGAAGCAATGAAAGAATTGAAACAAAACAAAATAAATATTAAAGTAGTTGATATATATAGCATAAAGCCTTTAGACAAAGAAACGATTATATCTTCTGCAAAAGAAGCAAAAAGAATAATAACAATAGAAGAACATAATATAATTGGTGGAATGGGATCCGCAATTTGCGAAGTGTTATCAGAACTTCTTCCAAGGCAAGTCATAAGAATAGGTGTGGAAGATAAGTTTGGAAAGTCAGGAAGTGCAAAAGCAGTAATGGAAAAATATAAAATAACTAAAGAAAGAATAATAGAAGAAGTGTTAAAGTAGTAGGGAGAGAGTAGAATGGATAAACCTTTGGCTTACAGGATGAGACCAAAAACATTAGAAGAGTTTTTTGGCCAAGAACATATAGTTGGCAAAGATAAGTTGTTATATCGTTTAATAAAAGCAGACAGACTCACATCAGTTATATTGTGGGGACCTCCAGGTTGTGGAAAAACTTCTCTTGCAAAGGTTATATCTAATGCAACTAAGTATAAGTTTATAGAGTTAAATGCTACTAGCTCTGGAGTTTCAGACATTAAAAGAATCTCAGAAGAAATAGATAATGCATTCTTAACACCGGAAGGAAAAGCAATAGTGTTTATTGATGAAATACATAGGTTTAATAAGTTGCAGCAAGACGCACTACTACCTTTTGTAGAAAAGGGGAAAATTATTTTAATAGGAGCAACTACAGAAAATCCATACTTTGAAGTAAATAAGGCACTAGTGTCAAGATCAACAGTGTTGAAACTTAAAAAGTTAGAACATAAGGATGTAGCCAATATATTAAAGCAAGCACTTGAAAATAAAGAAACAGGGTTAGGGAGATATGATGTAGAGGTCTCGGATGAAACTATAATGTTTTTGTCTAACCAAGCAGGTGGGGATGTTAGAACAGCATTAAATGCATTAGAACTTGCAGTTATTACTACAGAAATGAATAAAGAAGGAATTGTAGAAATAACAGATGAAGTTATTGAGGAGTGTATGCAAAAAAGAAAGATAATGTATGACAAATCTTCAGATGCTCATTATGACAATATAAGTGCATTCATTAAATCAATGAGGGGTTCTGATCCTAACGCTACTTTGCTATATTTGGCAAGGATGTTAGAAGCCGGGGAAGACCCTATGTTTATTGCTAGAAGGATTATAATTTGTAGTGCAGAAGATGTAGGTTTAGCAAATCCTCAAGCTTTGGTAGTTTCAAATGCAGCGCTTCAAACAATACACCAGATAGGCATGCCGGAAGCAAGAATAATTCTTGCAGAGGCCGCATTAACAGTAGCATTAAGTCCTAAATCAAATACAGCTTATTTAGGAATAGACAAAGCCTTATATGACGTTAAAAACAGTGACACAGGAGAAATACCAATGCATATTCGAAATGCACCAATTGAAGAGATGAAAAAACATGGATATGGAGATGGATACAAATACCCACATGACTATCCAAATGCAAGGGTTAAACAACAATATATGCCAGACTTAATAAGGGATAAAGAATATTTTAAACCAAAGGAGTGGGAGCAATATTATGAGGAATAGTAAAGAAAGTGGAAAGCAAGAAAACAAAAAACGTAGAAAAGTCTCTAAAGGAATTTCAAAAGGAATTGAAATTGTAAATAATGCTAACAAGAAAAAGGAAAAGCAAAAGGAAAGCAATTTAAAAAAAATCAAGAGAATGAAAGCTAAGAAAAAAAACATAACAAAAAAAAAGATAGTTTTATTTTTTGTGATTATAATGTTTATTGCCCTTTTATTTTACATTGGAAAATATAGGCATGTTCTTGGCATAACCTGGGAAAAAGATACTACGCATAAAGATATAACAATAGTAGAGACAACCTCTACAGAAAATAAAATTTATGCATATAAGAATGAAATTTTAGTTTATTCAAAGGGTGAATTAGCAACATACAATAGATATGGAAAAAAAACATGGGAATATAAATTTGACGAAACATTTATTCCAGATATAAAGACTAATGGAAAATATATACAAGTAATAAATAAAGAAAAAGGGAATCTTTATATATTTGAGAATAAATATGAAATATGTAGAGAAAAGATAGATGGAAGAATAAACTTATCTAATATAAATGCAAGAGGAGAGAGCGTTATTCACTATTCTAAAGCTGGTTCGAAATCAGTAATAGGCGTATATAAAAAAAGGGGAGATAAGAAATATGAAGTAACATTGACAAACCCTAATATAGCAGAAGTATTACTGTCTCATAATGGAAAAGATGTTATATTTTACGAAATAGGGACAGAGGGGGTAAGTGTTAATGCCATTATTAAAATGGTAGACTTATCTACTAATTCAAAAATAAAAGAAATTATAAATATATCAAACGATATAATATATAACATTACTTTAAAGAGAAATAGTCTTAGTGTATTATGTAGTGACAATATATATAGCTATAACTTTATTACTAAAGTAAATAAAGAAATTAATATATTAGAGGAGAATGTTTTAAATATTAACATGGATAAAACGGGAATAGCATATATAATTAAAGAGAATGCGACTAATAAAAACAAGATTGTTATAAAAAACAATAAACGGTGATATTGTAGGCAATACAGATATAGAAGGAAATATAAAACATTTTATTTACTATAATTCCTTAGCATACTTAATTGAAAGTAAAGAGATAAACGTATATAATAGATGGGGAAGGCATGTTAAACAATATACATCGGACGGAATCATAACAAAGCCAATAATATTTAATAACGGCAAAAATCTAGCAATAGGATATTCAAATAGAATAGAAATATTGCATATTTAATAAGTGGTAGGAGGAAAATAGAATGTGGGACATACTACTGATATTGGTAATTGTACTTGCGATTTTTATAGGGTATAAAAAAGGGTTTGTAGATAGGGCAGTTAAGATAGCTTCATTCGTAATTGCAATTGTATTAGCTTTATTATTTCAATCAAGTTTAACAACATTTATAGGAGATAACTTAGGTCTAAAGCCTGTAATAGTCAATGCTGTACAAGATGTAATTATAGAATATGTCGAAAAAGATGATTCTAAACAAGAAAGTACGGAAACAATTAAAAAAGGAACAATGTTAGACAAAGCATTAAAAGATATATCGATAGAAGCAGAGGAAAAAAAGACAGAGGTAGTAATAGCCTGGTCAAATAATATTGCTAAAGTGATATTAAAAGGAATTAGCATACTAAGCATATTTATATTAGTGTCATTAGTAATTGGAATAATATCTATTATTTTAAGTACAGTAATAAAACAGCTTCCTGTGCTCAAAACATTAAATGGAATTGGAGGGGCATTACTATCATTGGTATTAATAATATTTCAAATATATATAATATTTGCAATAATATCAGTTTTATCACCATTTGGAATAGTTAAAAGCATAATAGAAATTATAAACGATACGCGAATAATAAAGCTGTTATACGATAATAATATTATTATTGGATTGATAGGAGGAAGGATAATTTAGAATAATTATCTGTTGTTATATAGTATGAAAAAAAAGAAGAACATATACAAAAGCATGTCAAAATTGTTTTTGATGTTAATATTTTTAGCAATAGGTATTTGGATAGTATTATTTAATATTAATAATGTATTTAAAAGTAATACTGTATCTTCACTTCTAACTAGTGTGATTGATTTAACTTCAAATACAAAGGAAGAAATAAGTTTTCTAATTGTTGGGACTAACGACAACTTAACTGATACAATTATATATGGTAAATACAATACTAAAGAAAATCAATTGTATTTAATGTCTATTCCTAGAGATACATATATAAACAATACTAAATGTATAGGAAATAAAATCAATTCTTTATATAGGGGTAAAAATCTAGATGAATTTTTAAAAGAAATAGAAAATTTATTGGATGTAGAGATAGACTATTATGGGATTTTTGACAGTAAATTAGTAATAGAGGTGGTAGATGCAGTTGGTGGAGTAGAAATTAATGTACCACAAAGAATGTATTACATAGGAGGAGATCCACAGATAGTTATAGATTTGAAAAAAGGTTTGCAAGTATTAAATGGTAAAAAAGCTGAACAATTTTTAAGGTACAGGACTGGATATGCAAATGCTGACTTGGGAAGGGTAGAAGCACAAAGGGAATTTATTAAAGCGTTCATTAAAACAGTACTTAAACCAGCAAACATGAAAAACATACCAAAGGTTATTAAAATAAGCTTGGAGAATATGTCTACAAATGCTACAACAAGAGAAATAATGAAATATATAGGTGAATTTAAAGAAATAGATATAAATAATATAGTTTCTGTTACAATGCCAAATACTCCGGAATACATTGGTGGTTTATCATACGTAATCGCTGATAAAGAAGAAGCAAGAAAGATTATAAAAGAAGATTGGAAAAAGCAAGCAAAAGAAGAATAAAAATGTTATAGGTTGAAAATAATGAGTACTGATTTTCAGTACTCATATTATATCATTTTAACCTTCTTCTTACACATAAGTTATGATCTGAGTTCATGTGTTTTGTTCTTGCATTGTTTTTTTCTTTTTTCTTTTTTTTCTTTTTAAGAATTTTAATAAGAACAAATAAAACAAACACTATAAAAATGAAATACGAAGTCATAGTTAACATTTTCCATATAAAACTATTAAAAACAGAAGATGGAGGATTATAAGAAGTAGTATTATATATTACTAAATCAAGTTTGTTATTAAAAACAGAAGAGTTTTGTATAATAGACACATTTAATGTCCCGACGGCTTGTCCTTTATTTGCTTTTAATATATTATTGTTTTCATCTAAAGCTATATTATAATCAACTGAACTAGTAGAATCCAAATCTTCATTAATAACTAACGTATCAAAATTATTTTTTAATAAAAGAGAATAACTTTGTTTGTTTTTATGGTCTATATAAGAAAAATTATAATTATCTTTATTCAAAAGAGTAATGTTTGTAAAATTATCAAAACCATAATCAAATAAGCTTATAGCATCCGTATATCTTTTATCATCTCCGGAAGTATCATTTACTCCAAATATTCCTACCAAAAGAAACTTATCATCTTTTTTTCCAAATGTAACTAATGTTCTACCCGCTTCATGTGTATAACCTGTTTTACCACCCATACAAAATTCATAGTATCTTGAAAGATAACTATCGGACTTTGAAAGTATAAGTCTATTAGTGTTTTGATAAACTCTTTCAACGGGAGTCTTATTTGTAGGAGGTATAGTATATTTAGACGTAGAACATATTTTTACAAAATCCTGATTTTTCACAGCATAAGAAAGAATTTTGATCATGTCTTCTGCAGTTGAATAATGATTTTTATCATGGTATCCATGAGCATTTGTGAAATTTGTATTATTACATCCTAATTCTTTCAATTTATCATTCATAAGAAATATAAACTTATCAAGGGTACCAGATGTTGCCTCTGCAAGAGCATTTGCGCTATCATTCCCGGATTTAAGCATTAGAGCGTAGAGTAAGTCTTTAACAGAAATTACTTCGCCCTTTTTTAATGCTGCGTTTGAACTATCCCAAGGAATATTTATTGCTGATTCAGATATAACTACAGAAGAATCTAAATCTAAATTTTCTAAAGCAAGAATTGCAGTAAGAATTTTTGTAGTACTTGCAGGATATATCTTTTTATCACTGTTTTTATTAAAAAGAAGTTTATTGCTATAACTATCTACAAGAACAGCAGAAGATGAACTTAATTTTGGAAGCTCAGTTGCAGAGATAAAGTTTATGCAAGTTAATATTAAAAAAAACGAAATTGTAACTTTGTATATTCTTTTAAAAATATGAAAATCATTAAATAATCTATATGTTTTCAAGTTATCACTCCTATGTATAATTTATATTAGATTATACTATATGGCTAGCGATAAATAAAGGGAAAGGATGGAAGTTTGAAAAATAGTATAATTAAAATAAAAAAAGATATAAAAAACAAGGTGATCATCATGGGAATAATCACTGTAGTTATAACAATTATTACTACAAATGTTTATTCTATTATAAATAGTAA